>JAPLTZ010000253.1:5134-8203 GCA_026397895.1 Verrucomicrobiota bacterium
CCCATGTGCCGCCTCCAGGCACGCCTGTTCCGCCCTCCACTTCGTTCCGGGCGGGGACGCCGCAGCGCGGCATCCCTACCGTGCAAATCTTGGCCGGCGGATTATTTTTTCGCATGAGTTTTACCGCCACCAACCCCCTCATCCAGATGTTCGGCGTCACCGCCGTCGCCCTGCGCGACGCGGACGCCGTCATCGCGTCCGGCGTGGACTGGACGGTGAACGCCGGCGATTTCTGGGCCGTGGGCGGCAGCGCGGGTTCGGGCAAAAGCGATTTCCTGATGCTGGCCGCCGGCCTGCTCGCGCCGCAGGCGGGCCTCTGCAAAATCTTCGGCGACGACCTGCCGGCGTTCGAGGAGGACCGCGTGCAACAGCGCCTGCGCCTCGGCTTCGGGTTCGACGGCGGCAACCTGTTCAACCAACTGACCGTCGCGGAAAACATCGCGCTGCCGCTGCGCTATCATCGCGAATTGTCCCCGGCGGAAATCGCCGCGCGCGTGGCGGAACTGC
This sequence comes from Verrucomicrobiota bacterium, assembly GCA_026397895.1. Taxonomy (GTDB): domain Bacteria; phylum Verrucomicrobiota; class Verrucomicrobiia; order Limisphaerales; family JAFMIX01; genus JAFMIX01. The sequence continues at coordinate 5,642 of JAPLTZ010000253.1, forward strand.
TCGCGCAGACCGAACTGGAGCCGTGGGCGAACGCCGCGCCCGGCACGCTGGGCCGCGCCTGGCAGAAACGCGCCGGGCTGGCGCGCGCGCTGGCGTTGCAACCGGAACTGCTGCTGCTGGACAACCCGCTCGGCGGCGCGGACGTGCGGCACGCGGCGTGGTGGCTGGATTTTCTCGACCGGCTCGCCGCTGGCGAACGCGCGACCACGCTGGTCGTCACGGCGGATGATTTGCAACCGTGGCGCGGTCACGCGCGGCAGTTTGCGCGGTTGCAGGACGGAAGATTTGAAGTGGAACAACCGGAGAAAAACAACGAAGACACCAAGCCACAAAGTTAAGACACCTGCTTTGTGTCTTTGTGGTTGAAAAAAGTTTTGTTGGCCGACGACGACGCGAACGGATAATTTGACGCCATGGCTTTGAACGATCTGACCCCGCAACTGCGCACGCGCCTGAGCCGCGTGGAGCGCGCCGTCGGCTGGTTCGTGTTCCTCGCCGCCGCGCTGCTGGTGTTCGGCTTCGCGTATTACATCTACCACAGAGCGTCGGTCAAAGGCTGGTTCACGCCCAAGTTCAAATACCAGACCTGCCTCAACAACGCCGCCGGCCTCAAGCTCGGCGACCCGGTGAAGCTCATGGGTTTCACCGCCGGCGAAATCACCGAGATCATCCCCAACGCCCCCGACGCCTACTACGGCGTCACCGTCAACTTCGTCATCCTCAAGCCGCACTACGGCTACATCTGGGACGACTCGGCGGTGAAGGTCGGTTCGGATCTGCTCGGCAACCGCTTCCTCGAAATCACCAAAGGCGCGGCGGGCATCGCGACGATTGACGAGGGAACAAACCAGACGCCGCGCGCCCGCCTCCGCTGGGACGCCGTCCGCAGCCTGCGCAAAAACATTCTCGTTGAAACCCGCACCGCGCATCCTGGCCTCGAACAATCCGACCCCGCGAAGTTCAACTGGTTCTTCACCGACAGCTTCAAGCGCCGCGTCGAAACCGAACGGCAGACGATTTACACAAACCTCGCGGAGATTTATTGGGTGCCGCCGCTGGAAACCGCCGCGCTGAACGAGCGGCTGGAGCGCGTCGCCACCCAGATCGAACAGGCGATGCCAAACATCCTCAACCTCACGAATAAAATCGCCGCCGTGCTCGACAACAGCGCCCGCCTCACCTCCAACCTCAACGTCGTCGCTGTCAGCGTCCAGCCCGTCATCGCCAACGTCGCCGACCTCACCGCGCAGTTGCGCGGACCCGGCGCGCTCGGCCAGTGGGTGCTCTCCACCAACATGAACCAGCACCTCGAAGCCGCCCTCGCCCGCGTGGATTCCGCTTTGACCACCGTGGACACCAACCTGCCCGCGACGCTGGAGAGCATCAACCGCGCTTTGGAAAACCTCGCCGGCATCACCGCCAACCTCCGCGTCCAGGTCGAGGCCAACACCAACCTCGTCACCCACGTCTCCAAGACCATCGTGGACACCGACGATATGGTGCAGGGCCTCAAGCGCCACTGGCTGCTGCGCTCCGCGTTCAAGACGCCGAAGACCAACGCGCCCGCCGCCGCGCCCAGAAAATAGCCGCCGCCATGACCACCCGCTGCGCGCTCTACGGCTTCCTCCTCGTCTCGCTCGCCCTCGCCGTCTACGTCACCGGCGTGGCGCTCGCGCCGGTGCGGTGGCTGTTCCTTGACCCGCCGCTGTTCCGCCAGTTCAACGAGGCGCTCGTCTGGTATAGCGGCGTGCCGCTCGTGCTCGGCGGCCTGCTCATCGGCTGGGATCTGTTCCGCAACGTCGCCCGCCTCCGCCACGCCAAATCCATCCGCCACGACCCGCCCGCCGACCGCCACCTCACCGTCGCCCTCACCGCCTACAACGACGACGCCAGCATCGGCGACGCCGTCCGCGACTTCGCCGCCCACCCGCTCGTGCGCCGCGTCATCGTCATCAGCAACAACAGCACCGACCGCACCATGGAACTCGCCGCCGCCGCCGGCGCGGTCGTCTTCAACGAGCCGCGGCAGGGCTACGGCGCGTGCGTCCACCGTGCGCTCCGCGAGGCGCTCGCCTTCACCGACACGGAGCTGACGGTGCTATGCGAGGGCGACCGCACCTTCCGCGCCGCCGACCTGGAAAAATTTCTCGCCTACATCCCGCACGCCGACGTCGTCAACGGCAGCCGCATCGTCGAGCAATTGCAGGAGCGCGACACGCAACTGTCCATCTACATGCACTACGGAAATCTTTTCGCCGGAAAAGTTCTCGAGCTGAAACATCTCGGCGCGGTCTCGCTCACCGACGTCGGCACGACATACAAACTCTGCCGCAACGCCACGCTGCGGGCGTTGCTGCCGCGCCTCGACCCGCGCGTGAACCTCGAATTCAACGCCTACTTCCTCGACACCGCCCTCACCCACGGCGTCCGCATCCTCGAATGTCCCATCTCGTTCCACCCGCGCGTCGGCACCAGCAAGGGCGGCAACGTGAACAACCTCATCGCCACGCGGCTGGGGTTGCGGATGCTCTACGGCATCTTCGCCGACTGGAAAGGCATCGC
>JAPLTZ010000253.1:8253-10865 GCA_026397895.1 Verrucomicrobiota bacterium
ACCATTACCACCAGACCCGGTTCACGCCCGACCCGCGCCGCCGCGTGCTCTGGCAGACGCTCGTCGCGGAAGTGTTTCAAAAACAGATTCCGTCCGACGCCACCGTGCTCGAACTCGGCAGTGGCTACGGCGAATTTATCAACGCCGTCCGCGCCCGCCGCCGCCTCGCCGTCGACCAGTGGCCCGGCATGCGCGAACACCTCGCGCCCGGCGTCGAGGGCATCGTCGCGCACGTCCACGAACTCGCCGCCGTGCCGGACGGGGAGGTGGATTTTGTTTTCAGCAGCAATTGTTTCGAGCACGTCCCGCAGGCGGAGCTGGTGGCCTGCCTCGGCCAGTTGCGCCGTAAGATGAAACCCGGCGCGACCCTCACCATTGTCCAGCCGAACTACCGCCTCTGTGCCCGCGAATATTTCGACGACTACACGCACGTCGCCGTCTACACCGACCGCAGCCTCTGCGACCTGCTCGAGGCGAACGGCTTCAAGGTCACCCGCCGCGTGCCGCGCTTCCTGCCGCTGACCATCAAGGGCCGGCTGCCCGTGATGCCGTGGCTCATCCGCCTGTATCTGCGGCTGCCGTTCAAACCGCTCGCCAAACAGATGCTCATCAGCGCCACCGCATGACGCCCGCCGCCGCACCCCGCTGGTGGATGCGCCACCGCCCGCTGCTCACCGCGCTGTTGCTCGCGCTCGCTGCGGTGCTGCTGCATCTCCCCTCCGTGCGCTACGGCTTCGTGCAATTCGACGACGTCCGCATCCTCCGCGACCATCCCGAACTCTACGGCCGGCCCGCGCTGGCGGAAAATCTCCGCGCCATCTTCATCACCGGTTTCCCGCGCGAAGAACCGCTCCTCCTCCGCGACGTCACCTGGGCGGTTGACGGTAAAATTTTCGGCTTCGGCAACCCGCTCGGCTATCACCTCGGCAACGTCCTCCTCCACGGCGTGGTCGTGGCGCTCCTGTTCGCCTTCCTGCTCGCCACGACGCGGCGCTACCGCTTCGCGCTGCTCACGGCGGCGGGTTTCACCGCGCTCGCCCTGCACACGGAAACGGTCGCGTGGATCATGGGGCGAAAGGATTTGCTCGCCGCGTTCTGGATGCTGCTCGCGCTGCTCGCGCAAACGCGCCGACTGGCGGCGGAGAAATTTTCCTCCCGCGCCGGCTGGTTCGTCGTCACGCTCGCCTGCGTGGTGGCCGGGCTGCTCTCCAAGATCAGCGTGCTGCCGTTCCCGCTGGTGCTGTATCTGCACGCGATTTTTCTCCCGCATCTCCGCGGCGAACGCCCACCGTCCGCCCCGCTGCAAACCGGCGGCGCGTGGTGGCGGGAAGGGCTGTTGCTGCTGCCCGCGCTGGCGGCGGCGGGCGTGGTTTATTTCTGGTATCAGCACACGCTCGCGCAGATGGGAATCTTTGACCGGGGCTACACGGCGCGCGGCATCGGCCATCTGTGGAATCTGTTGATGATTGATTCGATGGGATTCTGGCTCTACCTCCGCCAGACGTTTCTGCCCGCGCAATTGTCCGTGCTCTACACCTGGCCGGCGTTGCAGACGGTTTATCCGCTGTGGCAGATGGTGCTCGCGCCCGCCACCGTGCTCGCGCTCGCCGGCGGCGGCGTGTGGCTGTTCCGCCGGCGCAAAGACCTCTTCTTCTACTACGCCGCGTTTTTCACGCTGATGATCACCTACCTGAACCTGATCTACATCGGCATCTGGGTGGCGGATCGCTACCTGTATTTTTCCGCGTTCTGCCTGCTCGCCATCGCCGCCACCATCTGCGACGAAGCCCTGCGCCATCCGCATCGCGGCGTGCGCATCGGCGTGTGGGCCGGCGTGACGGTCGTTTTTGCGGTGAACGTGTTCCAACAACTCTCCTACCAGCCGGCGTGGCGGAACGGCGAAACCCTCTGGCAATATCACGTCGCCCTGCCGTCGCCCAGCCCCACGGCGTTTGAAAATCTCGCCGCCCATTACTACGCCGCCGCGCAGGCGGAGCCGACCCCGGCGCGGACCGCGTGGCAGTTGGAGAAGATGAAGGTCGTCGTCGAAGCCGGCTTGCAGGAATTCTGGCGCGACCGCACCGCGCCGCCGCCCGTCGTCACCTGGTATCTTTTCTTCCTGCAATCGCTCGCGCAGGAAGTGAACGGTGCCGCGGAAGCCGCGCTCGCCAGCCTGGAAACCGCCGAACGGCTCAACCCCAAGTCCGACGCCGTCCAGCTCAACCTCGCCCGCCTCCACCGCCGGCTCGCCCACGCCGTCGCCGCGCGCGAACATTTCGCCCGCTACCTCGTGCTGGCGTTCCGCGGCCGGCCGATTCCGCCGGAAGCCCGGCAGGAAGCGGAGGCGCTCAACGCCGCCACGCCGAAGCCGTGAACTTCGGCGCGGGAGCGGAATTTTACTCCGGCACCATCCGGTAGAACGCCTGCGCCGGAGCGCGGTGATCTTCGATGTCGTTGAAATCGTCGTCCATCGAGAGTTCGCCGCCGGCGGCCGCGCCGTTCGTGCGGACGTTCACCCAGTTCACCATGTCCGTGCTGCGCTGCATGACGTAGTTGAAGCCGGGCACACCGTAGAAGCGCGCGCGCGCGCGGTTCGTCTCCAACAGGGTCAC
>JAPLTZ010000398.1:0-5137 GCA_026397895.1 Verrucomicrobiota bacterium
CTGGTAGCGCTTATTGCTCGCGCCCGCCGAATATTTCCAGTTGTCCGTCACCGGCTTCAGGAACGACAAGCCGACGCTGTGTCGGCGCAGTTTTTCCATCAGGCCGGTGGTCGGCACCCAGCCCTCAAAACACAACCGCTCCGCCACGCCCAACCGCTGCGCGAGCGTCTCCAACTCCTTTTGGCGGCCCGCCCCCGGATTGCCGTAGATATGGAACTTTACCCCCGGCGGCCAGAGCGGCATGGATTCGATGATCGTGTCAATGGATTGCGCCGGCCCCAGACTGCCGTGATAGACCGCAGAAAACGGCTGCCCGCCACCGTCAGCCGACTGGGGCAGCGTTTTCAAAAGCGGGACGTTGCGGACGGTCTTCACGTTCAACGCCCGGCCCGCCTGCCGTTGCAACAGCACCGCGCGCTGCGCGTCCGGCACCACCAGCAACGTCGCCTTTTGCGGATGGCGCAGGAACTGGCGCTCAAAAAAATCAAACGGCCGGCCGGCGCTGGTCAAAGCTTCATGCAGATGCCCGATGATTTTTTTGGAACGGAATGGCAGGAGGGTGGCAATGAATATGCCTTTGGGGTCGTAGGCGATTTCCGCCGCCAGCCGGCGACGGAATCTGACCCGGTGATAAATCAGCGACAGCACAAACCGGAAATGTGCAAATTGCCGCCGCAGGAAATTCGGGCCTGCCAACGCAAAGCGCTTACAACAGACCTGGGGACAGGCAAACTCGGCGTCCTTGCCGCCCGCCAGATACGAAGTCAGCATCACGACCTCAAACCCGGCCCGCGCCAGCAGTTCGGCCTGATATTGGGTCGGCGGATATCCGTCCACCGGCGTGGGAGAGATGCAGATGACTACGTTGCGCGGGAGGTGGGTTTCCATGGCGATAGCGTCAAGGGAGCTTGCCTCAAATCATTCCAACACATGGACGCCCCATTTGTAGGTCGTGCCGGGCGCAAGGCCGCCGCTGCCCACGCTGAAGGTGAAATTGCTCGTCGTCACCGTGTTCACATACACGGCGGAAGCCCCATACAAGGCGGCGGCATCCGGCTCGGCGGGAGAAAAAACGATGTGCGGCGCGACCTCGTTGGTCAGCCCATAGGTGATGGTGAAAATGTTGGTGCCGCCGGTCAAGTCCGCGCCCGTGTTGAGCGTCACCACCAACGCCACGTCATTGGCGTTGGCATCCAGCGCCGCCGTCGCGCCCGCGCCCGCGCCGTTGGTGTTGACGGTGATGGCCGGCTGCCCCGTCACACGCAAACCGCCGATATGCGCCGCGTAGAAAGTGGAGTTGCCGTTTTGCGTCGCCGCAGAAAATTTTCCCACATAAGGATGCCCGAAGCCCGTGCCAAACAGGAGGCTGCCCCCTTTGGCCACCATGATCCCGGAATCGCCGCGCAGGGAATACTGGCTGCCATCGCTGTTGGCCGCCGCCGAATACAGCACCATACGTTTGAGAGAATTGGTGGCCAGCACCAGCCACGGCGCTCCGGCGGAATTGTCCACCCACAAGCCGCCGCCGTCGGTGGCAGTGCTCAAGGTGAATGTGTTCTGCACCTGCGCCCCGCTGGCCGTCAATGTGTTGGTCTGGGAATGATTGCTTATGCCGCGCAATTTTAGCTGACCGAAAGTCCAAGTCGTGTTGTCGGTCGTGCCATCGGTGACCACGATGTTCCCCGCGCCATCAGGTGTCAGGTGGTTGTCAAAGGTTTCGATGATGCCGTTGGTCACCGCCGTGCGCGCCGCCCCCACGTTGTCCAAAAACGTCACCGGCTTGTAGAATGTGATGGGAGTCTCGAACAACCCGTAATTTGTGCCGTTGAAATACAACACTTCGTCCAGGTGATTGCTCCCCGCCTGAACCTGCCATGTGTCTATCTTCTCAATCTTTTGGGCATGCCCATTCGTCCGGTCAATCCCGTAAAAAAACGGCCGATAGGCTATGGAGCCATCACCATTGCGATAGTGCATGTAGGTTTCAAACTGCCCATACCATTCGCGTTCGATGCCGTAATACAAGGTCGGCAGACCGGGAACATCCGTGCCCCCGCCCGGCGCGACATTCCAGCCCCAGTAAAACACGTTGTCCGGCAGGGTCTGCCCAATGATGGGCGTGGAGGCCATCGTGAAATTGAAGGTGGACGGCGCATTCGAACCCGCCACCTGCATGACGTAAACCCCGTTCTGCCCGTCGTTGGTGGTGTTGATCAGGAATTGCTGCGCGGTGATGGTGCTGGTGAAAACCGGGTTGCCATCCAGCGTGGCCACGTTGGCCGGCAGGTTCGTGGCCGCCAGCACACCGGCAAGACTTCCGGCGGTGCCCGCGAACAACGCCTGCGGCGCGGGTGTCAGCGGTTGGGTGGGATTCAGCAAGGTGTAAGCCGCCGCCGCGCCGTTGGTGCGCACACCGATCTGCAGCCAGCGCGCGTTGCCATCGAACACCCCCGCGCCAAAATCCAGCGTCACCGTGAAAATCCCGTTGGTCACCGCCACCGGCCGGTTGGTCAGCGGCCCGGCGACCAGACTGCCGCTCATTGCGGCATCGAGAATCGAGAATCGCAGATCGTAAATTCCGTTGGCGACAGTGCCATTGTCCGCCAGCCGCCCCTGGTAGGTGAACGCCGTGCCTTGGGCGTGAATGCTTTGCGCCAGCAAAGCACAAACCAAAGCGAAGCCCAAAGCGAAACCGTTGAAAGACCAAGTCAAACGCATGACATTCCTGATGAATCGCGAGAACATTAGGTTACAAAATAGCCTCAAAATGGCCGATATACAAGCAGGCAGGCAAAAATTAAAAGCTGAAATTCGGAAAGCTGAAAGCAGAAATGCTTTTCCGCAGATTGCGCCGATTTGCGCCGATTATATTTCCACATTTCAGTTTTCTGCTTTCTGCTTTCTATTTGGTTTTCCCATTTCAGTTTTCCGCTTTCCTTGTATGTTTCCGGTCGGTTCTTTTGGAAATGCTTTGATTTGTCATAAACACGGGGCGTTCTGTCATCGGTCTGATCTCTGTTTTTCCGTGCGAAAGGGATTTACGTCTAAAAATGAACGGGGCAATCATGAACGGAACGGACGTTCTCCTCGACGGAATGAACTTCCTGCAATCAGATTTGCCCGCCGTTCCGCCGTTTTGCACGGGTTATTTGCGAACCGGCAGGAACTATTTCAGCTTTCTGCTTTTTTAGATCGGCGAGAGGTGTGGCGCAGTTTTTCCAATTCCTGACGCAAGGGCAGCCAGTATTCCTTGTCCCGCTCGCGCTCGGCGTTTTCCTCGTCGCCCAATGCACGGAGCAAGGAGGTGACATTGCCCGCCAAAGCGGGCGACAGCAACGGACGGCTGACCGTCAGCCGCCGGCTGATCGCCGGGTTGCCCCGGGCGGCCTCGATGAGAAGCTCCGGCGTGCGCAGTTCCTGCAGCCAGAATTTCACCCGCGCCGGATTGGGCTGTTTCCGGTGCTGGAAGTAATGCGCCTCCACCAGCCGCCGGAGCATCGGCCAGTCCTTGTCCCGCTGGGTTTTTTTGGCCTGCACCAAGTCGGGCAGCGAAAGCAGATCGCATTTCGTTCCATCCGGCAGCCGGATGGTCGTGCGGCGTTTCCATAATTTGGCAAACGCATCCACTCCGCGCATCCGGGACATGACATCCACCCGCATCCGCAACGCCTCGGGATGCCGGCAGCGGAAATGAAGGGCGTGACCCCGCTTGAGATGCTTCAACGCAAACGGCGGGACGGCGATGGGTTCAGCCTGCAATTCCGCCAGCGCCTGGCGCAGCCGCGCGAGATTCGCGGCGTCGGCCAGGACGGCGAGGTCCGTGTCGCGGCTAAACTCGGCTGCGCCGTAGAACACGCACGCCTGGCCGCCCATGAGCAGGGCGCGGACACGGTGCGTGCGCATCGAAGAAAGGACTTTGCGTATCGGGTTCGGGATCAAATGAGCCTCCGAGCGCGAGATAGGTCTGCCAGAGTTTCTCGCTTTCCAACCAGCGCTGCACGGGCGTGAGCCGATACCATTCGGCCCACTCGCCAGCAACCAACTCTTCCGGCTGAATCATGGCGGGATGGTAGCAGTTCCCGGACTGGCTGCAAAGCCTTCCTGTTCGGGGTAACAAAAACTGAAACGCTGAAACCAACAGTCGGAGATCAGCGACCAGATGCCAACTTTTTGGCATTTCAGCTTTTGGCTTTTCCCTTTCCGCTTTCTGCTTTCCAAATTTCAGCTTTTCAGAACAGCCACCGCAGCGCCTTGGGCAGCACCGGCGTGAACCACGAAACCACGCCGCCGGTGACGTTGAACGACGGGATGAGGAGGCAGAAGGAACAGGTCAGCGCGGCCAGCTTGCGCAAGTCCAGTCCGGCATCCAGTTCCTTGAGGATTTTGACGGAGAGCAGGATCAGCGGGAAGCCGTAGGCCAGGCTGCGCGTGTGGTCGCCCACGGCGAACGATTGCAGCAACATCACCGCCGTGACCGCCGCCGTGCAAAACAGGAGCGCCCAGTTGCGGCTGGCCGCCGCCACCAGCGCCGCCAGCACCGCAAACAGGGAAAGCCCCTTGAACGGCGCGAGGATGGAGGGCGAAAACACTTTCCAGCTTTCGCGGACGTTCGCGAAGCCCACGCCCGCCGAGTCGCCGGTGGGCAGATGAAACCCGCGCGCCACGGTCAGGTAGTGCCGGATGCAGCCGTGCAGGAGAATGGCCGCCGCCGCCGCCAGCACATAGCGGTCAACCGCGAAGATGCGCCGCCACGTCCAGGCCTCCGGTTTGTTCGCCGTCAGCTTCCACCAGAGGACGACAAAGCCGAAGCAGGCGAACGACCGTTCATCCACGAAGCTCGCCAGAAACAGCAGGCTGAAAATCAGCAGCGCGTTTGGGAACAGCAGCGCCGCCGTGAGCAGCAGATAGCCCGGCCCGTCTAGGTTAGTGGAAAAACAATTGAAGAACCACAGGGCCGGAAATGTCAGCGCCACGCCGAGGACAAACAATGTCGCCGCGATTTTGTCATTCGTCGCCTTGCAGGCCAGCGCGAGCGTCGCCCACAGGAAAAGCACGCCCATCAGGTTCTGCACCACCAGCAACCCGGTGCGTTCCAAGTGCAGCACATGGCCGAGCGCCGGCATGAAAAGCCGGAACA
>JAPLTZ010000398.1:5183-9675 GCA_026397895.1 Verrucomicrobiota bacterium
CGGTGAACGGCGATTGGATCTGCAGGTTCACCACCCGCCAGGTTTCGGGGTTCTTGGTGCTCTCGCGATAGAGCTGATAGTCCGGGAACGCGGCGGCCAGACACACGAACAACGCCAGCGCGACCACCTTGAGCTGCCAATAGCGCGTCCCGGTGAAACGCTCCAGCCGCTGCACAACGGCCTGATAAATTCGTTCGTGAACCGGCATGGCGGGTGTCATGGGCAAGTGCTTTAGCGTTCCGTCCGCAAATAGTCAATGACGGCTTCCAGCGTGCGGCGGATTGATTGTTGGGAGGAAACTTTTTCAAAAACCCGCCGCGCCGCCTGCCGCCGCGCCTGATAGTCCGCTGCGGATTCCCGCAACAAGGTCAGCATCGCTTCCGCCAGCGCCCGGTCATCGCGGGGCGGACACAGCACTGCCGCACCGCTCGCGCCAAACACTTCCGGGATGCTGCCCACGGCGGTGGCCACAAACGGAACTCCCAGCTGCGCCGCCTCCAGCGTCACGAGCGGATAGCCTTCGTGATAGGACGGCAGAATCAACGCCCGCGAGCCGGCCAACGCAGCCATCATGTCCGCCCGGCTCGCAAAAAATTCAAAGCGGACGTTCCCCGCCACTCCGGCCTCGCGCGCGAGCGTGGCATACGGCTCCGCGCTGCCCGGCCCGGCGATGAGCACCCGCACCTGCGGGAACTCGCGGGCCACCAGCGCCGTGGCGCGCACCAGTTCGCGCAATCCCTTTTCCTCGTCGCGGCGACCGAGGTAAATGAAGTCCGCCGTGAATTTCTCCGGCGTTTCCGGGACCGGCTGCTGCCAGTCTTCGATCCAGAACGGCAAGCGGAGGATTGGCCCTTGGTATCCGTGATTGCGCCGGATGTTTTCATCAATCGCCACCGACGGCGAAAGCATCGCCCGGCAGCGCCCCAGCAACCGGACGGCTTCCGCATCCACAAACTTATTGCCCGGCGTGGCGTTGGTCAGCTCCCAGACGATCAACTGACTGGCAACCTCGCTTTGCAGCAGGTAACGCGTCTGCCGGATCACGCCCAGACAAAAAACAAAATCCGGTTTCTCCCGCCGGATCATCCGCCGCATCTGCCATGTCAGACAACGCCCCGGCCAATCCCAACGGCAACCATGCCGCACCCACGGCGTGACGATGCGGAAATTGAATTGCGGAATGGCACCGCCCCACGCCACCGTCTGCGCGAAACAGGTGACCGCATAGCCCATGGATTCCAATTCCCGGCACAACAGCCAGCTTGCCAGATACGCGCCCGCCCCCTGCCCCAGCAAGCCGCCATAGATGAAAACCTTCTTTCCGCCGCCGGATGGTTGCGCCGGATTCATGCTGATTGCAGGGTTGGATTCATCCTCGATTTCCGTTTTCTGCTTTTAGCCCGAACTCCGAAGTTGGCGGAAACCGCAGGCGACTACCGCCGCCGCCGGAGTGCGCCCGTCCCCGGGCGCAGCAACGTCCGCCCTGCCGCCGGCGGAAAATTAATACACACTCCCCCGTCTCGCCTTGCTGTGGCCGAGGACGGCCACGCTCCGCCCACTGCGGAATTTCGATTTCGGGGTTTGGGTTTAGCATTTCGCTTTTGAGTTTTCCGCCCTCTTTTTCTGCTTTCCAAATTTCAGCTTTCAGCTTTTCCGCATGCCAGCTTTCAGCTTGCAGCCGCCAAACAATCGCAGACCTTCGCGATTTCCTCCGGTTTCAGGTTGGGATGCAGCAACCACCGCCATCAGATGCGCTGCCATCTCATTTGTTTCTGCTTTCAGCTTTTCAGTTTTCAGCTTTTTGTATGGTAAAAACCACCCTTTTTTCTCCAGCGGCGTTAATCGTTCCCAATACACCGCCGTGCTTTCCCGCCGCCGCTGGTTGTTGCGGAGCAGCTTGGCCAGTTGCGCGCGGCCCAACGCCGAACGGATGTCATCAATCCGGTAATTGTAGCCATGCGCCAGCACATCGTAGGTGGCGGCGTGGCCGCGATGGCGGTCCCAGGTGAGCGTGCTCATGCCGTGTGAGCGCAGCAGCCGGATTTTCTCCGCCAGATCATCGCGGTTGGTCGTGATCATGCCGCCTTCGCCGACGGCAATGTTCTTGTTGCTGAAAAAACTGAAGCAGGCGATGTCGCCCAGATTTCCCGCCTGCCGCCCGTGGGCAGCGGCGTAAACCGCCCCGACGGCGTGGCAGGCGTCTTCGATCAGCGCCAGTTTGTGTTTCCGGCACAGCGCGGAAATCTCCGCCATCCGGCACGGATAACCGCCGTAGTGCATCACCACCACCGCCCTGGTGCGCGGGGTGATGAGGCGCTCGATTTCGGCGGGGTCGAGCGCGGGTTCGGCGAGGCTCACGATATCGGCAAAGACCGGCGTGATGCCCAGCGCGCGGCTCATGTTGGCGGTGGCCACGAAGTTGACGGCGGGCTGGATGATCTCATCGCCCGGCTGCAAGCCCAGCGCGAGAAACGCCAGATGCAGCGCGGCGGTGCCGTTCGCCACGGCCTGCGCGTGGCGCGTGCCGGTCAGCGCGGCGAATTCCTCCTCGAAGGCTTTCGTTTCCGGCCCCATGGAAAGCCATCGGGATTTCAACACGCGCAACACTGCGGCCTCTTCTTCAGGGCCGTAATCGAGATCGCTCAGCGGAATTTGGAGGTCAGACATGGTCGAATTTTTCTTTCTTGCCGGCAAACAGTTCCTGCGCCCGCGCGTAATCGTCCGGGCGGCCGATGTCCAGCCAGAGGCAATCGGTGGGGAACGCGCAGACCTTCTCCCCCGCCGCGATGAGCTTCAGCACGAGGTCGGGAAAATCCAGATGCTCGCCCTTCCTGATGAACCGCAGCACGCCGGGTTCATAGACGTAGATGCCCATGCTGACGTGATACGTTTTCGCGGGTTTCTCGATGTAGCCGGTGATGCGGTGATCACGGTCGAACTCCAGCACACCGAGGTCAATCTTCACCTCGCGCCGGTGCGTGGCGATGGTCAGCGCCGCCTGCTGCTTGCGGTGAAAGGCGACCAGTTCATCCAGGTCGAGGTCGGTCAGCAGGTCGCCGTTCAGCACCAGAAACGTGTCGGTGAGGCCGCGCACAAAGGCGAGCGAACCGGCGGTGCCCGTGGGTTTCTCCTCCTCCACATAACGCAGCTTGAACTGCCGGGTGAATTTCCGGCGCTGCTGGAAATAGGCTTTCATCAGTTCCGCCAGATGACCGAGCGTAAGCGTGATGTCGGCGATGCCATGTTGCACGAGCCGCTGCATGAGGACTTCGATGACGGGCGTCTCGCCGAGCGGCACGAGCGGCTTGGGGAAATTCACCGTGAAGGGCCGCAGTCGCACGCCCTTGCCGCCAGCCAGGATCACCGCGCGCAAACCCGCCGCCGCGCCGCGTTTCGCGTTTCGAGTTTTGAGTTTTGATTTCATTCGTTTCCGCCCCTGCTTTATTTCAAGTTGTAGGTTGAAAGTTGCAGGTTGAAGGTTTTTTCTGCTTTCTGCTTTCCTAATTTCAGCTTTTTGTTTTCAAACCGCATATTCCTTCGTCCGGAAATCGCCCAGATGGCTGCGGATGTAATCCGCCGTCCGCTGCAAGCCCTCGTCGAGCGAAACCTCGGGCTTCCATTTCAAAAGCTTCCGCGCTTTGGCGGGATTGCACAGCAGCAACTCAACCTCGCTCCTGGCCGGACGATGCCGCTCGGTCTGCGAAACGATGCGCGCCCGGCTGCCGGTCAACGCGAGACAGCGTTTGGCCAGTTGGCCGACCGTCACCGCCTCGCCCTGGCCGAAATGGATGGTCTCGCCCTCGATGCCCCTGGTTTCCGCCGCGAGCAGAAAGGCGCGGGCGGTGTCGCCCACGAAAGTGAGGTCGCGTTTCGGCGTAAGATTGCCCAGATGAATCTCGTTCACACCGGACAGCGCCTGGCTCAAGACCGTGGGGATGACCGCGCGGGCGGATTGCCGGGGGCCATAGGTGTTGAACGGGCGGAGCGTGACCACGGGCAATTCAAAACTGCGGAAGTAGGACTCGGCCAGCTTGTCCGCCCCGATCTTGCTCGCGGAATACGGCGACTGCCCCTGCAACGGATGCTTTTCATCAATGGGCGCGTAGAGCGCCGTGCCGTAAACCTCGCTGGTGGAGGTGACCACCACGCGCCGCGTCTTCGCCTGCCGGCAGGCTTCGAGAACATTGAGCGTGCCGCTGATGTTCGTGGCCACATACGAAGCGGGGGCGACATAGGAATAGGGGATGCCGATGAGCGCGGCGAGATGCAGCACCGCGTCGCAACCGGCCACCAGGTCGCGCACGAGGAACGGATCGGTGACATCGCCGAGCTTCACTTCCAGCCGCTTTTGCAAGCGCGGCGGCACGTCGGCCAGATGCCCCCAGCTTCCCCGGCTGTTGTAGCGCACCAGGGCGCGCACCGAATGGCCTGACCGCAGCAGGAGTTCCGTGACATGGCTGCCGATGAAGCCGCCGGCACCGGAGACCAGCAC
>JAPLTZ010000133.1:0-9499 GCA_026397895.1 Verrucomicrobiota bacterium
ACCGACGAGCGGCAATCCGAGAAGGAGCCGGAAAAGTATTATTACAAGGACGGCATCGAAGAATTCGTCAAGCAACTCAACAAGAGCAAGGAACCGATCCATCCCAAGCCGATTTCGTTCCGCAAGGAATCCAAGGAGAAGAACGACGACAAGGACATCGAGGTGCATGTCGAGGTCGTGCTACAATACAACGACAGCTACAACGACCAGGTGCTGTGCTACACCAACACCGTCCATAATCCCGACGGCGGCGCGCATCTCTCCGGCTTCCGCAGCGCGGTGACGCGGGCGATCAACCAGTATGCGAAGTCGAGCGAGCTGCTGAAGGAGAAGGACCCGCAGATCACCGGCGACGACGTGCGCGAGGGTTTGACGGCAGTGATTTCGGTGAAGCACAGCGATCCGAAGTTCGAATCGCAGACGAAGGTGAAGCTGCTTTCGCCGGAAGTCGAACGCATCGTCGGCTCGGTGACCTACGAG
The DNA here is from genome assembly GCA_026397895.1 of Verrucomicrobiota bacterium. GTDB lineage: Bacteria > Verrucomicrobiota > Verrucomicrobiia > Limisphaerales > JAFMIX01 > JAFMIX01. The sequence goes on from JAPLTZ010000133.1 coordinate 481, forward strand.
GGATTGATGAGTTATTTCGATGCAAACCCGCCGGTGGCGAAGCGCATCGTGGACAAGAGTCTCACCGCTGCCCGCGCCCGCGAGGCGGCGCGCAAGGCGCGGGAAGCCGTCCGCAAGAGCGCGCTGACCGGCGGCGGCTTGCCGGGCAAGCTGGCGGATTGCTCCGACCGCGATCCAGCGAACACCGAATTGTATATCGTCGAGGGTGACTCCGCCGGTGGCTCGGCCAAGCAGGGGCGCGACCGGAAGTTTCAGGCGATTCTGCCGATTCGCGGCAAACTCATCAACGTGGAGAAGGCGCGGTTGGACAAGGTGCTTCAGAATAATGAAATCCGCACGATGATCACCGCCATCGGCACGGGCATTGGCAAAGGTGAAGGGGAGGACGATCAGGGCGCGTTCAATCTGGAGAAGCTGCGCTACCACAAAATCATCATCATGACCGATGCCGACGTGGACGGTTCGCACATCCGCACGTTGCTGCTGACGTTTTTCTACCGCCAGATGCCGCAGCTCATCAAGCAAGGCTTCGTGTATATCGCGCAACCGCCGCTCTACTCGATCACGCGCAAGAAAAAGACCGATTACATCGACGACGACGTGCAGCTCAATCGCATCCTGCTGCAAAACGGCACGGAGGAAGTGAAGTTGAAGAACCTCGCCGACGGCCGCGAGTTCACGCCCAAGCAGCTGGAGGAAATTCTCACGCTGCTCGAATCGCTCGACAAGCACGCGACCTATATCAAGCGGCTGGGCGGCGACTTCGCCAGTTATGTCGAGAAGCGTGCGAAGGATGGAACGCTGCCGCAGTTCATGGTGAAGGTGCGCTCCGGCAACGAGGAGACGGTGCATTATTTCATCAAGAACGCCGAACTGGAGCAGTTCAAACTCGATAACGGCGACTTGTTCGGCTCGGATACGGAAATCGAGCGCAAGAAAGACGGTCCGACGCGGCGCGCGAAGGTTTCGGATCTGCATCTGGAGAGCAAAGCCACCGTGGATTTGCTCGGCAAACTCGCGAAGAAGGGACTCGCGGTGGATCACTACACCGCGCAGGACCAGCCGCTGTTTGAATTGACCGAGGGCGAAGGCGAGCGCGCGACCGTGACGCCGTTGTTCTCCATCCCGGAAATCCTCAATGGCGTGAAGGCCGTCGGCAAGAAGGGCATCCAGATGTATCGCTTCAAAGGCTTGGGCGAAATGGACGCCAAGGAACTTTTTGAGACCACGATGAATCCCGTCCGCCGCAAGCTCCTGCGCATTGAGCTCACCGACGCCGTCGAGGCGGAGGAGATGTTCGTGCGGCTCATGGGCGACGAAGTCGAGCCGCGCCGCCAGTTCATCGAAGATAACGCGCTGAACGTGCGCAACCTCGACGTGTAACCGTCCCTCAACTTTTTATATCCAGCATCATGCCAGACGAAACTGAATCCAATCAACCGCCTCAACCGCCCCAGCCGCTGTCAACGCCTGAGCAACGCCCCAGCGGCGGGGCCTACACGCAGGGCGAAAAAATCTCCAAGATCAACGTCGCCGACGAGATCAAGAACTCGTTCCTCGATTACTCGATGTCCGTGATCATCTCGCGCGCGTTGCCCGACGTGCGCGACGGCCTCAAGCCCTCGCAGCGCCGCATCCTTTACGCGATGGAGAACCTGTCGTTGTTTCCCGGTCGCAAGCACATCAAGTGCGCGAAGATTTGCGGCGACACCTCCGGCAACTACCACCCGCACGGCGAAGCGGTGATCTACCCCACGCTCGTGCACATGGCGCAGCCGTGGGCGATGCGCGAGAAGCTCGTGGACGGCAAAGGCAACTTCGGCTCGGTCGAAAACGACCCGCCTGCGGCGATGCGTTATACCGAAGCGCGGCTGACGCACCTCGGCGCGCTCCTCATGGCTGACATGGAGAAGGACACGGTGGACTTCGTTCCGAACTACGACGAGCGCCTCAACGAGCCGACCGTTTTCCCCGCCGCGTTCCCGAACCTGCTCGTCAATGGCGGCACGGGCATCGCCGTCGGCATGGCCACGAACATGGCGCCGCACAATCTCGGCGAAGTCATTGATGGCATCTGTGCGCAAATTGACAAGCCGGAGATCACAATCCCGGAGTTGATGAAGTTCATCAAAGGCCCGGATTTTCCGACCGGCGGCTTTCTCTGCGGCGTCGAGGGCATCAAGAATTATTTTGCGACCGGCAAGGGCAGCCTCAAGTTGCGCGGGCGCATCGGCGTGGAGGAGATGAAGGGCAACCGCGAGCAGCTCGTCATCACCGAGATTCCGTTCAACGTCAACCGCGCGGCACTCGAGGAGCAGATCGCCAATCTCGTCAACGAGAAGATCATCACCGAAATCTCCGCGATGCGGAACGAGTCGGACGAACATTGCCGCCTTGTTATCGAACTCAAGCGCGACGGCAACCCGAAGGTTGTCATCGCCAAACTTTTTCAGCACACGCAGCTCGAAGTCTCGTTCAGCGTCAACTCGCTGGCGATTGATCATGGCCGCCCGAAGACGCTTAATCTCAAACAGATCATCCAGTGTTACATCGAGCATCGCCGCGAAGTTATCCTGCGCCGCACGCGCTACGAGCTGAAGAAGGCCGAGGAGCGCGCGGAGTTGCTGGAAGGCTACCTCATCGCGCTGTCGAACCTCGACGAGTTTATCCACATCATCCGCTCCAGCAAGACGCGTGACGAGGCGAAGATCAAACTGCTCGCATTCGAGTGGTCGCGCGCGCAGGTCGAGAAGTGGGGCATCCTCATCCGCAGCGAGGCGCGGTTGTCAGTCGGCCGCTACGCGCTGACCGAGCGGCAGGTGGACGCGATTCTTGATCTGCGCCTGTATCAGTTGACCGGTCTGGAAATTGACAAGATCGACAAGGAATACAAGGCACTGATCGAAATCATCAAGGACTTGCTCGACATCCTCGCGAAGGAATCGCGCGTGATGACGATCATCAAGGCGGAGTTGCAGGCGATCAAAGAAAAGCACGCCACGCCGCGCAAAACGGAAATCGTCCCCGACGAAGGCGAAATCGCCATCGAGGACCTCATCGCGAACGAAGGCGTCATCATCACGCTCACCCACGGCGGACTCATCAAGCGCACCAACGTCAGCCAATACCGCTCGCAGCGCCGCGGCGGCAAGGGCGTCATCGGCATGACCACCAAGGAAGGCGAGACGGCGGAGGACAATGATTTCGTCGAGCATCTCTTCACCGCCAGCACGCACGACTACCTGATGTTCTTCACGAACACCGGTCGCGTGTATGTCGAGCGCGTGCACGAGATTCCCGACATGGGCCGCGCCTCCAAGGGCCGCAGCATCGCCAATTTGCTGGAGTTGAAGGCCGACGAAAAAGTCGCCGCGCTCATCCGCATTTTGTCGAAGACCGACGCCAACAAGGAAGACGTGACGTGGTCGCAGCCCGGTGAACTCTTCTTCGCCACGCAGCAGGGCACGGTGAAAAAAACAACGCTCAACGAATTCGGCAACGTCCGCAAGGGCGGCATTATCGCCATCGGCATCGAGCCGGGCGACGTGCTCATCAATGTGAAGCTCACGCGCGGCAGCACCGGCGAAGGCGACAGCGGCGACGACGTCGTGCTCATCACCAAGGAAGGCATGAGCATCCGCTTCCACGAGACCGACGTGCGTTCCATGGGGCGCGCCGCCGGCGGCGTGCGCGGCATCATGCTGGAAAAGACCGACGCCCTTGTGGCCGCCGCCATCGTCGTGCCGGACGCCGCGTTGCTGGTTGCCGGCGAGAACGGCATCGGCAAGCGCACCGGGTTTGACGAATACCGCATCCAGTCCCGCAGCGGCAAGGGCATCATCACCATGAAGACCGGCGACAAGACCGGCAACGTGGTCGGCGCGCTGACCGTCCGCGATTCCGATGAGATCATGCTCATCACCGTGGGCGGGCAGATGGTCCGCACCTTCGTGAAGGACATCCGCGAGGCCGGGCGCAACACGATGGGAGTGAAACTCGTCAACCTCGATGCCGGCGACAAGCTTCAGGCCATTGCGCCGGTCATCAGCGAGCCGGAGGAAGAGGCTGCGGGCGGGAATGGCGATGCGCCGGCCGGGAAATAGCGGAGCTATTCGTTCAGCCCGAAATGGGACGGCGGCGGCGGCTGATATTCCGGACTCGGCGGCAGGGCGGACATTGTGATGGTGGCCGCCGTCGCGTTTCCAAACCGGGAAGCGAGCCGGCTGGGGGCGGTTTCGGGGGTTATCGTCAGGTAGTCCATGTTTGCCCGGTGGGCGATGTTCTGGAAGTAAAACCGCGTGTGCAGCGCCGCCGCCGGCGAGGTCGTGCCGGTGGGCGTCAGATCAAACAACACCCCGTCCGGCTGGTCGCGCCCGGCGATCCAGTCTTCAAACCAGTTCAGCAGCGCGGATGAAAAATTTTCCGCCGGACCGCAGTCAATGAGCACGATGTCGGCGCGGGCGACCTCGGCGGCGGCGTGCCGGGCGAGGAGCGGATCGTCCAGAAGCGCGGTGCGCCACCAATGGAAATCAAACCGGAGTTCAGATGCGAAGCGCGCCGCCAGACGGTCGCCGATGGCCAGGACTTGTTCGCGCGTGACGGGGTCGTTGTAAAGGCCGGCGACGGACAACACTCCCCCTTCTCTGCGGTCGCTGCGAACGCATGGCTTTGAAGTCGTCGCGCTCATGGTTGGCGCCGTCGCCGTTTGGGTGGCGACGGGAATGAAGGTCGTTTCTACTTTCCGCCGACCCGGAGGTTTTGCAAGGGTTTTTTGCGGAAGTTATTCACCGCTCCCGCCGGCCTGCCTACGGTGCGAGCCGCTCGATTTTCCAAGTGTCGTCCGCCTGCCGGGTGTAGGCAAAGCGGTCGTGCAGGCGGCTGGGGCGGCCCTGCCAGAACTCGATGCGCGTCGGCGCGAGGACGTAGCCGCCCCAGTAATTCGGGCGCGGCACTTCCTTGGGGAATTGCTGGTGCAGCTTGCGGTAGCGGTCTTCGAGAAACTTCCGGTCCGGCACGCCGGAACTTTGCCGCCAGACCCACGCCGCGAGCCGGCTGCCGCGCGGTCGGCTCTGGAAATACGCGTCCGATTCCGCCTCCGGCAGCTTGGTCACGTCGCCGCTGATGCAGACCTGGCGCTCCAGTTCCGGCCAGTAAAACACCAGCGCGGCGTGCGGATTCTCCGCCAGTTCGCGGCCCTTGTTGCCCTCGTATTGCGTGAAAAAAACGAAGCCGCGCGCGTCCACGCCCTTGAGCAGGACGATGCGCGCGGAGGGGCGGCCGTCCTTGTCCGCCGTGGCGAGCGTCATGGCGTTGGCCTCGGAGGAGGTCTTGCCGAAGACGGATTGAAACCATTTGTAGGTGCTGACGCCCACGCGGCGGAAGAAATTGCCCGGCGTGCGGGCGGTGAGCGCGAGGTTGAACCACAGGTTGAACTGCGCGATGGGGTCGGCGTTCAGGTCGCCGCGCTTGAGGCTGCTGGCGTTGTAATCCCGGCGTAAATCGGCGATGGCCATGCCGGGACTATAATTGCGGCGCGGCAGCGTGTAAACAAAACCGAATCACTTGGCATCGTCCTAATCTTGATTCGTAATCATAATCGTAATCCGGGACGAGATTATGATTACGAGTAAGATTACGATTGGGATAACGCCCGTCACTTCGTCGGATAACGCCAGACCCAGTCGCCTTGTCGCGGGTCAACCGCAGACGTTTCGCCTTTGCCAAAAACAACCGTGCCGCCGTCGTCCTTTTCATTCCAACCCACGGAGTAGAGAACAAATTGACCATCGTCCGTGCGGCGGTAGTTGAGCGGCTGGCCGTTGATGACGTCGTGAGGAAGTTTATCAATGAATTGCGGCGTGAGCGCAGTGAGCGTTTCGGGATATTCGCCGTGTGCAAGGCGATGCCGTTCCAGCGCGCAGGCGACACGGGCGAAATCAACACAGATCTGCATGCGTGCGGTTTTAACATTTGCCTGAATCAGGGCGGGGAAAAGTATCTGGGCAAATATTGAAAATGGGCGGAATTGCTTCTTTCCGCCGACTCCAATTTCGTCGAGGGCTTTTGCGGAAGCATAGTCGCTGGACTTATTGGGAAAGACCCGGCGATCATTTTCATCAAAGTCCGCGAAAAGGAATTCTTCGGCTTTGGCGACATTGATCATGTTGTAGTAGAAGAAACTGGCGGGCAAAAAACTGAAGTTGGCGAATGCTGAATTCCCATTGCCATCTTCGTCGGCGTATGGAAATTCCTGATTGGCTTTGAACCCTTGCCGACGAAGCCAATCAATGTCCGTGATGCCGAGGGCGCGTTCTCCGCGCAAAGATTGCTTGAGTTCAGCGAGCAGGTTGATTCTGGCCAGATTAGTTTCTACGGCGGTTAGACTGGCATCATCCCATTTGTGCCGGGCGAGACCGTCATACAGAGTGGTCAATGAAATGTTTAGGGCCGCCAAACGCACAAGATGGTCAATGAGAAGGGGCTCATCTTTAATTGAGTCACTCAGGCGGAATGCCAATTTCAAGTCAGCGAGGGCAGCGTTGGTTTGTCTCGCCTCCAGTCGGGCGGTAGAGCGCACGCAGGCAAGCCGTGTCATCCCTTTGATGTTGGAAAGGTGGGTAAGGAGAATGCCCCAAGCCGGGTCTTGCCCGTAGTGGATGGGAAAACGTGAGTATGGCCGTGTGGCAGCCTCCGTGAGTTCTTGAAGTTCCGGCGAAAATTTGCTCAAGGCGTGGAGAGTTGTCTCGGCTGGCGAGGCAGGTTGATTGAGTTGAGGGAAATTGGTGTTGCCACTGAAGTAATCATGCCACTTGGCGAAATCGGGGAGTGTCCCTTTGAAAATATCACCAATATCGAGATAACGCTGTCCGCCATCGCCATTTCGCACGGGCAAAGATTCTCCCATGCGCGCCAGTCGGGCGATGCCGTTGGTGTTTTTCCAGACAGCCCCTTCGTATGTGCTTTCGTATTCAAACGCCGGCTTGAACAGCGGAATCATCGCGAAGTTTTGTTCGTCTGGCACAGGCGGGGGGGCGAGGTGCATGAAATCAAAGAACTCGCCCTTGGCTTCCTGCTGGCGTTTGTAAGCTTCCCAGGCGTGTTTGCCGCGCCAATTTTCCTCGGCGTAGAACAGCGCCACCAGCGTAACCAGGCACGCCAGCACAAAGAAGCGACGTTGCAGCAGCCACGCCAGCAGCCGTCGCGCGGGCGGAATCCACGCCAGCACCATGCAAACGAAGCCAAGGGCAAAACCGGCGAGCAGGATGGCCGTGGCCGAAAGCGCAGTTTTTCTCAACCAGTCCGGCGTCGCTTGGAAGGAATGGCTGTTCAAAAAGACGACATAGCAGACGGCAAGGCCGGCCAGCGAAAACAAGGTGAGCCAGCCGAAGAACCGGCGCGGCTCGTTCCATGCGGCTTGCAAAAAGGATTTTAGTCGGTCGCTCATAATTTCAAGTGGTCAGGAATTGTAGGCGCAGTTCGCTGCGCGGGCGGGGAGAAATGGGTTTGGGTTTGTCGGCGTCGCTGGGCGCGGGCGGATCGATGAGTTCGGCGAGCAGTTTCTGTTGCTGGCGCAGGGCGAGCAGCATTTGCGGCGAGGGCGGCGCAGACTTGGCGGTGACGACGGGCGCGGTGTCGCGCGCGGCATAGTTGAGCGCGAAGATGACCAGCCACACGGCGGCAAGAGCGCCCCAGCGGAACGAAAATTGAAAGCTGAAAGCAGGAATTGGTTGCGGGCGATGGGTGGGCGCAGGATGGTCGGCGGCGCGCGCGGCGTGCAGGATGTCCGCGCGCCATTCCGGCGGGATTGTGCGCAGCGGCTGGCGGCGGAGGCGTTGTTCAAAATTGTCGTTCATTTGATTTCCTCGTAAAGGGGACGCAGCCGCTCGCGCATTTTGTCTAGGCCGTAGCGGTAACGGCTGGCGGCGGTGTTGGGCGGAATCTCCAGTGCGGCGGCGATCTGCTCGAAGGTCAGGTTTTCCCAAAGTTTGAGGTGCAGGACAGCACGTTGGTCGGGCGGCAGTTCGCCGAGCGCGGCGGAAAGTTCGTGGCGAAACGCGGCGGCATCGGGATCGCTGGCGGCGGCGAAGATGGAAAACTGTTCCGCGCCGAATTGTTCGTGGTTTCGGGTGCGTGCCCCTCGGCGGCGCATGAGGTCAATGGCGGCGTTGTGGGCGAGGCGAAGGAGAAAGGCGCGTTCGTCGCGGGCGGCTTGGAGCAGGGCGGGCTGGCGGGCGAGCTTGGTGAAAATCTCCTGGAGCAGGTCGCAGGTATCGGATTCGTCGCGGGTGAAATTCAACAGGAACGCAAACAATGGCTGGGCGTGCTGGTCGTAGAGCCTTTCGAGGTTGGCGAGCATTGTTCTTGTGACAATGACGCACGCAGCGAGGGGATTTGTCTAGCGAAGAGTCTAACCACCCGCTTTCATCGGCCAGCCTGCGGCGACCATCGCCTTGTAGCCGCCGATGAGAGAATAGACTTTCTTGTAGCCCATCTGCTGGGCGACGGCGCAGGTCATGGCGGAGCGGAAGCCGCCGCCGCAATACATGATGAGCTCGGCGTTCGGGTTCGGGTAACGCTGTTCGATGTCGCGTTCGAGCACGCCCTTGCCGAGGTGCGCGGCTTCGACGGCGTGGCCGGCGGCCCATTCGCCGTCCTCGCGCACGTCGAGGAGGACGGTCTTGGGGTTGGCGGCGAGCCGGGCGCGGGCTTCGGCGACGCTGATTTCTTCGACGTGTTTCTTGGCGTCGTTGACGATTTTGAGAAAGCCGGGAGAGTGTTGCATGGTGGTTATCGGGTGGAGTTGAGGTTGGTGGCGGTTTCTTCGAAGCGGACGACGGTTTCGCCGGGCTTGGCGTAGCCGAATTTGTCGCGGGCGAGGCGCTCGACGGCCTTGGGGTCGGCGCGGAGGGCGTCGGTGGAGGCTTTCAACAGTTTTGCCGCTTCCTCCTCCTTCTGAATCTGCGCGTCCTTTTTCAGAATTTCCTTCCGCATCCGTTCGTTCTGCTGGACGAGCGGCAGA
>JAPLTZ010000133.1:9512-14973 GCA_026397895.1 Verrucomicrobiota bacterium
CCACCCGGGTGAGTTTGCTCCAGATGCCGAGGTCAACGTCGTTCATGCCGTCATTCAATCACGGGCGCGGTATTTGGGGAATTAAATTCAACGGGCGAATTTCTTCCATGCCGCCAGCTTGCCGTCCGGGCCGAAGGTCAGGCGCAGGAAATACTCCGGCGTCGTCACGGTGTCCACGTTGGCCGGGCTGAACATGCCGTAGCCATACGGCCCGCTCCAACCGTAGCCGCCGGACACGAAGGCGTGCGCGCGGCTGCGTTGCGTGACCCACTCGGCGACGACCGTGCCGTCGGTGAGCTTCGCCTGTTTGTCCGGCGGGCCGATTTCGATGACGACCTCGTCGAAGGTGTGATGCCCGACGCGTTCGGCCCAGTTGATTTTAGGCGTCGTCGCGCAACCGGCGGCCAGCAAAACGAGCAGCGCGGCAAGCAGGCAGGCGGATGATTTCATGCCCGCAATCTACTCCCGTCCCCGCCGCGCGCAACCGCGATTAAGATTGTCAGCGCCCCGTCCGCCGATGAAACTTCCACTGCATGATCAAAGCCGTCCTGTTGCTAATCAACTCCGTCGCCACCTGGGATCGCATCGTCGAAGCCCGGCGCGGGATCGCCCTCATCCTGCTGGTTCATCTGCTGCCGCTGCTGCTGCTCACCTCGGCGGGGGAATATTACGGCCTCACGCATTGGGCGAAACAGCGCACGGAATACGGCCAGCCCACCGTCGTGGCGCCGGAAGCGGCGCTCCGCTACGAAGCCGTCAAAATCGCGCTGGCCTTCGTCGTGATTTTCCTTGCCGCGCAGATCATCAAGGCCATTGGCCAGAGTTTTCACAGCCGGCACAACTATCTTCAGGCCTTTACCGTCGTCGCCTACGCCCTGAGCCCGCTGTTCGTCGCGCAACTGCTCCAAGGCACGCCGCTCATGCCGGTGTGGGTCGCCTGGGCCATCGGCATGCCGCTCACAGCCTCCGTGCTCTACCAAGGCGTGCCCCGCGTGATGCAGCCCGACCCGCCCCAAACCATCGGCCTCTACTTCATGAGCGTGCTCACGCTCACCGGCCTGACGATGCTCGCGCAATTTCTTTCCGGAAAATTTCTGGCCGCGCAGATTCAGGCGATGCCGCAGGCGACAACCCTGCTGCCGCACCTGAAATAAATTCCCTCCGCGCCGGCGTCAGCGGCCAAGCCGACGCAACGCCGCCTGCACCACCCAGCCGGATTTCCCCAACGCCGCCCGCGCCGCGTCCGCGTCCGCGCCGGTGAGTTCGCCCACGATGCGCACCGCGCGGTCGCGCAGCTTCTCGTTGCTCGCGTTCACATCCACCATCAGGTTGCTGCGCACCTTGCCGAGCCGCACCATCGCCAGCGTCGTGAAAAGGTTCAGCACCAGCTTCGTCGCCGTGCCCGCCTTCAGCCGCGTCGAGCCGGTCAAAATCTCCGGGCCGACATTCGCCGCGATGACCACGTCCGGCTTTGCGCCGTGCGCAAATTTCACCAGCGGGTTGAAACAGACCAAAACCGTCCGCGCCCCGCGCCGCCGCGCCGCAGCGAGCGCGCCCAGCACGAACGGCGTCCGCCCGCTCGCCGCGATGCCCACCACCACGTCGCGCCGCGTCACGCCGCGAAACTCCACCGCCCGCGCCCCCGCCGCCGCGTCATCCTCCGCGCCCTCGGCGGCGGACCAGATGGCCGTCTGCCCGCCGGCGATGATCGCCTGCACCATGTCCGGCGGCGTGCGGAACGTGGGCGGACACTCGCTCGCATCCAGCACGCCGAGCCGCCCGCTCGTGCCCGCGCCGACGTAGAACAATTTTCCGCCGCGCCGCAACGCCTGTGTGATGAGCCGGAGCGCGCGTTCGATGGGCTTGCGTTCCGCCAGCAACGCGCCGGGAATCTTCGCGTCTTCCGCCAGCATCAGCGCGATTGCTTTTGCCGGCGACAGCTTGTCTAGATTCATCGAGCTCGGATTGCGCTGCTCGGTGGGCGACAATGTTGGAGTCCAAGCTTTAGCTTGTTCGGGGGAATCCAGATGAACGGGCGGACAAGCTGAAGCTTGAACTCCAACCTGCCGCGCCAGTTCCACCGCGCCCCAGACGCTCTCGTGTTCCAGCGGCGTGACGACGGCGTGCGGCCAGAATTCCTTGAGCCGTTTTGCGACGAGCGCGGCGAAGCGCGGTTGCTTGAGCAGGTTGCTGCCGGCAAAAATGAATTCAACCCGTTCGTTTGGCCGGGCCAGCCGCCGTGCGCAGTTGATGGCTGGAAAGGCGACACTATTGACGATAATCGGCATCATGACACCGGCCATACAGTCGCCGCAGTTTGCCGCCGCGAAAAATTCCACGGCGAGCGCGGCGATTTCCGTCTTGTTTGCCGCCTGCGCCCACGCGATGAATTCATCCGGCTCGTTGAGTTGCAGGGCGCGCAGATAGCGCTGACCGAGCGGCGACAATATTCCTGTGCGGTCGAATTCTGAAATCACCGCCTGTAAAGAGGTCATCGCGATGTTGAAACCGCTGCCTTGGTCGCCGAGAATGTGTCCCCAGCCGCCAACTTTTGCGGTTTTGCCCGCCGGAGTTTTGCCGAAGCAGCACGAGCCGGTGCCGCTCAAGACGAGGACGCGGGGGAAGGCAGAATGAAGAATGAAGAATGAAGAATGGCCGGCAGCGGGGCGTTTTGATTTCTTCATTCTGCCTTCTTCATTCTGCCTTGGCACTGCGGCGAGCGCGGTTTCCAAATCATTCGTGGCGACGCATGGAACGCGTGGCCAAGCTTTGGCGGCGGCGGCGCGGATGCGATTCCGGTCGGCTTCGGTGCGCGCGCCAGCCATGCCGATGCCGAGGGCGGCGGGCGTGGGAAATGTTTTGGCGAGCGTTTGAAAATGCCGCAGGAGTTGCGCGTCGGAAAGCAGCCGCAGGTTGGCCGGGCCGGATTCGATGCGCTTCAGAAGTTTGCCGTCAGCGTCTGCCAGCAGGGCGACGGTGCGCGTGCCGCCGCATTCGATGCCGAGGAAAAGCGGCGCGGCTGACGGGCGGGATTGTATTTTCATCGGCGCGGAAAGTTTTCGTTCAGTGCGGATGGTGATGCCACAGGATGTGCGGCTTCTCCAAGCCGTGCGCCAGCATCAGCGCCTCGTCGCCCAGCAGTTGCATTGTGCGCCCGTCCGCCACGATTTGGCCGTGGTCCAGCACGATGGCGCGCGGGCAAAGTTCCACCGCCATTTCCAAGTCGTGCGTGGCGATGAGTTTGGTCGCGGGAATCTCGCGCAACAACGCCTTGAACTCGCGGCGCCCGCGCGGGTCGAGGTCGCTCGTCGGCTCGTCGAGAACGAGCACTGCGGGTTCGCACGCCAGCACGCCGGCGAGACAGACGCGGCGTTTCTCACCGTGGCTCAGATGATGCGTGGCGCGGTGGTCGAAGCCGGCGAGGCCGACCTGCGCCAAAGTTTTCTGCACGCGCGCGGCGATTTCGTTTTCGCTGATGCCGAACTGGCGCGGGCCGAACGCCACATCCTCGGCGACGGTCGGGCAGAAGAGCTGGTCGTCCGGGTCTTGGAACAGCAGGCCGACTTGGCGGCGGATGGCGGCGAGTTTTTCCGTCGTGACCGGTTCGCCGTGGATGCGCACCGCGCCGTTCGCGGAATGTTTTTCCGGCAGCAGGCCGTTGAGGTGCAGCAGCAAGGTGGATTTGCCCGAGCCGTTCGGGCCGAGCAGGGCCACGCATTCGCCGGGCGCGAGCGCGAAGCTCACGCCGCGCAACGCTTCCGTGCCGTCGTGGTAACGGTATTTCAGGTTGGTGACTTCGATTGAATTTTTCATTTCCAGCCGCGCGCACACATGGCGTCGTAAATCCGTTCCGCGCGTTCCGAGGCGCGCACAAATAATTGTCCCAACACCGTCGCCAGCGTGTGCCAGTGAAACCGCCGCGCCGGCACGAAGGTGCGGCTCGCCCGCGCCCGCCGCATGCGCTCGCTCTCATCCGCCAGCACGAACAGGTAGCGGTGCATCAGCGCGATGGTCGTGATGAGCAGGCCCGGCACGCGCAGCCGTTGCAGCACGCGCAGGATTTTGCCGAAGGGCGTCGTGTTGGAAACCAAAATCACCGTGACCAGACACACCGCGCTCTTGAGCGCCACGCTCCACCACGCCGCACCGGTCGCCGGTTGGAATGCGTTGACCAGCGCCACGCCCAGCACGAACGGCGACAACACCGCGAGCCGTTTCAGCAGGAACAAAACCGGGAGCCGGCTCAAAATGATCGTCAGCACCAGCAGGCCGCCCACCGCGCCGAACCAGTTGGTGGCGGTGGCCGGCATCAGCACCGTGCCGAGGATGACGACCAGCGCCACGCCGAGTTTCAGTTCCGCCGCGAGCCGGTGAACCGGACTTTCCGCGTGGCTGTGATGGTGGCCGACCAGGTTGGTAATCATGCGGTGAAAGTTTTCAGGTGTCGCGCCGCGATTCCCGCACGAGCATCCGCCCGAGCAGCCACGCGAGGCCGAAGACGACCAGCGCGCCGATTGCCCCCGCCATAGCTGTCGCCCCGACCGCCCAGTGAACCCCCGGCATCGCATAATCCGGCGCTGGTGCGGCCAAAAGCGGCGCGCTGGCGGCGGGTTCAAAACCCAGCCGATTCGCCACCGCTTCCAAGCCGTCCGGCCACGGACACGCGAACGGCGCGACGAACACCGCCACGCCGAGCGCGGCGAGGAGTCCGTAACGGAGGACGCCGCTCTCGCACTGCGGTTCGCCGTTCGCGGCGTTTTCGAAAATCAACTCCGGGCGCGTGCGCTCAATCGCCAGAAACGCGAGCGCGCTGATAAGGCCTTCGCCGATGCCGATGAGCAGATGCACGCCCGTCATCGCCGGGAACGCCGCCGTCCACGCGACCGTGCCGGACCACGCGAGTTGCCCGGCGCAACTGACCGCCGCCAGCACCGTCGCCGCCCAACCCGCGAAGGCGATGGCGGTGACGCGTCCGCGTTTGCCCGGCAGCACCCGCGCGAGCAGCCGGTAAATCAGGTAGCCGCCGCCCGCGCCGACGAGGCCCATGTTGAAGATGTTTGCCCCGAGCCCAGTGACGCCGCCATCGGCGAAGAGGAAGCATTGGACGGTCAGCACGGCGGTCAGCACGATCACCGCCGCGCCCGGGCCGAGCAGCGCCGCCACGAGCGTGCCGCCGATGAGATGCCCGCTCGTGCCGCCCATGACGGGGAAGTTGACCATCTGCGCGGCGAAGAGAAACGCCGCCGCCAGCCCCAGCAACGGCACGCGGCGCGGCGGCAGTTCGCGCTGAACCTGACGCAAGGCCAGTCCCACCCCGACGACGGAAAAAACCGCCGTGGCTGCGGCGGTTTTGGCATCGAGAAATCCGTCAGGAATATGCACGGCGGAATTCTCCGGGATTGCGGTTTCGGTGCAAGGCTATTTTGGTTTGCGAACGGCAGGCTGTCGGGTTGGTCAAAAG
>JAPLTZ010000442.1 GCA_026397895.1 Verrucomicrobiota bacterium
TGACGCGCAAGTTGTATTCCGCGAGGCCGTGCTTGAGCCGTAGTCGCCGGAACTTCGCCGCGCCCGGCCCTAGGTTTATCGGGTTCAAATCCACGGTGCGTGCGCCGGCCATCACCGCATCCGCCGTGGCGCGGAGTTCGAGCAGGTGGTCGTGGTCGCGCCGGCTGCCGAACGACGACGCGGCGCGGTTCGATGTCGCAATTTTTCCGTCCGCCGTCATCGCCATGTTGACGAATACAAACGGCAATTCTGGCTTCTGGCTTCTGACTTCTGACTTCTTCATAAAATCAGCATCGCATCACCGTAGCTGAAGAACCGGTAGCGCTCGCGGATGGCTTCGGCGTAGGCGGATAAAACAATTTCGCGTCCGCGCGTCTCGCCGGGCGCGGCGAACGCACTCACGAGCATCAGCAGCGTGGAGCAGGGGAGGTGGAAGTTGGTCAGCAGCGCGTCCGCGATTTTGAATTGATACGGCGGGTGGATGAAAATTCGCGTGCGGCCATTGGTTGGAACGAGTGTGCCAGAGTTTTGCGCGGCGACCGCCGAAAACTTTCGGACAGACGGTCAGGTGCAACTCGTCCACCAGCCCGGCGCGGAACAGAGCATCGTTCAGCTCGCCGCCGCCCTCGCACAGCAACCGTCGGACGTTCCACTTCGCGCGCAGCCAGCGCAGTGCGGCGGGGAAATTGATTTCCGTTTTGCCGCAGACTTTCACCTCCGCGCCGAGCGCGCGCAACGCCGCCAGTTTTTTTGTCGGCGTGCGTTTCGTCACGCCCCGCGCGCGGAGTTCATGCAACAGCGCTTCGGTGAAATGCAACCCCGCAGTCGGCGCGGCGACGGAGCCGGGCGGTTGGGCGAAGACGGTCTGGTAGCGTTCGCGGTCGGCTTCAACTTTGGTTTTGCGCTGGATGTATGGCGGCAACGGAATTTCGCCGAGCGCATCCAGTTCGTCGCGGATGTTGTCGCAGCCGGTGAATTGCAGTCGGCGATGGCCTTCGGGGTTGATCTCTGTGACCGTGGCGACAAAAGTGCGGAGTTGAATTTGTGTGCCGATGCGGGCGCGCTTGCCGGGCTTCATCATCGTCCACCAATCGTTGCGCGCGTTTTCTTCGAGCAGAAAAATTTCAAACGCGCCGCCGGTCTTGGCGTTCACGCCGCGCAGGCGGGCGGGAATGACGCGGGAGTTGTTCAGCACGAGGACATCGCCGGGGCGGAAGTATTCGAGGACATCGCGGAACTGGCGGTGCGCGAGTTGACCGGTGGCGCGATCGAGGACGAGCAGGCGGGATTGGTCGCGCTGTGGCGCTGGTGTTTGCGCGATCAGTTCCGGCGGCAGAGCGTAGTCAAAATCGGCGGTCAACATTGGCGGATAGCAAAAAGGTGTTGACATAAAGTGGGGCGAAGTGTTTAACAGTGGGGTGTTGAGGGGCAAAGGTGTTCCAGCGTCCCCCAATGTGAACAAGTTCAAATGCAACCCAGCGAAACAATCTATTACAACTCGCTTTTCCGCCACGGGGTGGACGAGAAGCGGCGCGTGCAGATTCCCGCGAAGTGGTTGCCGACCGAGGGGACGGTGGAGTTCACGATGATTTTGTGGCCAAAGGCGAAGGAAGGCCCGTGCTTGCGCGTTTTGCCGCCGCAGGAAATGGCGGAGCTGATGGCCTCGATTGACGCGATGCCGAACAACGACCCGAACAAGGTGATTTTGAAACGCAACATCGGCAGCAAGTCGGTGCAGGTGATGGCGGACAAGGCGGGGCGGATCTGTCTGCCCGAGGAAATGGCCAAAGCCGCCGGCATCAAAGGCGAGGCGATGTTGGTCGGATTGCTGGACCGGTTTGAGATTTGGAATCCGGTCGCATACGAGAAGG
>JAPLTZ010000377.1 GCA_026397895.1 Verrucomicrobiota bacterium
TACCGCCGATGATGTCCGTCCCGCCCGTGTAAGTGATGCCGCCGGCGGCACCGCTGACGCCAGCAATGCGCTGGGTGCCGTCGCCGGTTTTCACGATTTTGATGGCGGTGCTGATGTTGCGGTTCTGCCCGGAGAATGTGTAATCCCGGCCCGCCGCCACATTGATGGTCAACGCCGATGCGGTGGCCGCGCCATTCAGCACATCCGCCGGACCGGCCACCCCGTAAAGCCCCGCGATGATCTGATTGTGCCCGTTGAGATCGAGCGTTATCTGGGCGCTGGTGCCGCCGTTGTTGGTGACGGTGCCGAACGTGGGCAACGCATTGTCCACCCCCAGCACCATGCGAATCTTCTGGCTGCCACCGACGCTGAACACCGTGTCCCCCCAGCCATTTGCGGCATTCAGGATGTTCGTGGCGGACGTCGTCCGGCAACTGCTGCTGAAAGTGAGCACGCGCGGCGTGCCGTCGTTGGTGATGGCCCCGGCCCAGACGGCGTTCCAGTTGGTCGCGCAACTGATGGTGCTGTCCGCCTTGAGTGTGACCGCGTTGGTCACGCCGTTGCCGCTGTTGAGGTTGCTGATGATGTTCAACGCGCCGCCACTCATCGTCAGCCGGCCCGTGCCAAGCGCGGTGACATGACCAAGCGCAATCGCCCCGGCGCCGTTGGTCGTGCCGCCGGTGTAGTCGTTGAAGGAATTGAGGGTCAACGTGCCGCCGCCGCTCTTGGCGAGCGCGTTCGTGCCGGTGATTTTACCCGTGCCGCCGAAGGTGTAATTGCCGGAGGAATTCACCGTCACGGCGGACGGCGAGACGGCCACCGTGAGGTTGACGACGGGATTGGTGAGGCCGGTGTCGTTGAACGTCGCGGGGTCGTTGTTCTGGAATTTGTCGTGGGCGATGGCCGTGCTCCAGTTGGTCGAGAGGTTGACATCCCACAGGTTGCTCGAAGTCCCGCCGCTGCCCGTCCAAATGGGATTGCGCGGGCCGTCGGTCACGGTCAGCACCACCTTGTTGGTGACGCCTGACTGGTAGGCGAGGGAATAGGCTTTGCCGCCGACGCCGCCGGTGACGGTGAAGTTGTTGGTGCTGCCGCCCAGCGTGCCGGAGACTTCAATCAGGGTGTAATTGCCGTTGGTCATGGCCGAGACACCCAGATTGATGGTCGTCGTGCCGACGGGAGAAAAATTTCCGCGCACAACGAGTTTGTCGGAATTGGCAACGCCGACGAGTTCGTAGGCCAGCGTGCCGCCGCCGCCAAGAGTGAGGTTGTTGCTCAATGTCAGCGTGCCCACCGCGCTGTTGCCAGGGGCGATGCCCGCACCCGAAGCGAGCGACACCGCGCCGCCAATCGTGCCGCTGCCGCCGAGCGTGCCGGCATCCACCTGCACATCGCCGCCGGCCAGCGAGCCGTTCACGAGCAGCGTGCCGGCGCTGTTCGTCGTCGTGCCGGTGTAGGTGTTCGCGCCAGAGAGGGCCAGGGTGCCGGTGCCAGCCTTGATTAAAGTGCCGGTGTTGGTGATTGCTCCGGCAAAAACACTGCTGCCGCCGCTGGTAATCGTCAGGTTGCCCCCATTCAAATCAATGGTCGCCCCAGTGTTGCCGAGAAGATTGCTTTTGATTGTCACGGAAGCTCCGGCATCGATCTGCAACAGGGCATTGGTAATGGCCACACTGCCCGATGCAGTCCAATTGTCGCCGCCAACAAAAGTGCCGCCCAGAATCCGGGTGCCACCACTGTAAGGCATTCCGCCCAGTGCAGCAGCAAGCCCGATGCGCTGCGTCCCATCACCGATTTTAACAATCTCCAAGGCGCCGTAGATATGGCAGTTCTGCCCCGAAGCGGTGTAGTCCGTGCCAGCCGGCGTATTGATGGTCAATGTTGAACTACCGGCACTGTTTGTAATTATAGAGGGGCCACCATAGCTCACCCCGGCAACCGTCTGATTAAAGCCGGAAAGGTCGAAATAAATCCTGGCATTGCTGGCTGAATCAAATGTCAGAAGCCCGGCGGTCGGCAAGGCATCCGATACCCCCAGTTGCATCCAAAGTTTATAGCCCGCGCCACTATCGGCATTAACGCCAACTTTGAAATAAGTATCCCCCCATGAATTCTGGGCACTTAACTTAATTATGGCCAAGATGTCGCTGAGGCTACTGAATTCGAGAGAATTAAAGTTGCCGCCGTCGGAGATTACCCCGCTGAAGTTGGCGTTCCAGTTGGTCGCACTACGAATCCTATTGTATCCAGCATTGAGCACAATCGGATTGGTCACGCCAGCACCGCTGTTCAAATTCGCCCCAACATAGAGGGCGCCGCTGCTGGTGTTCAGGGTCAATATCCCCGTGCCAAGAGCGTTCACATGGCCTAAACTCAAACCTACATAGCCGGCAAAAGTGGTGCCGTTGGTGTAGGTGTTCGCGCCGGAGAGCGTCAGGATGCTGCCGCCGTTCACATACAAACCGCCGTTGGAAATGCTCCCTGCGATGGCGGAATCGGCGCTCACTGTAATCACCCGTGTTCCCCCGGCGAGATCCGTTGGTCCGCCAAGCGTGGCATTATCGCTGCCCGCAAAAGTGAAATTGCCCTGCACCACGACGGGATTGGTGATGGTGATTGCGTTGGCGTTGGCATGATAAAAAGCCGTGCCGTTGGAAACCGTGATGCCGCCCGCGCCCAATCCCAGGCTGCCGGTGCCCTGAAATCCGAGCGTTCCCTGCCCCAAGGCCAATCCGCCGCCGAAAGTGCTCTGCGTGCCAAAGGCCCAATACCCCGATCCGGTTTTCAAGACCGCCAGCTTGCCCCCATTGGTGCCGTCGCTTATTACAGTCGAGGAGTTGAGCGCCACACTGACGCCGTCGAAAATGAGTTTGTTGGTGTTTCCGGCGGTGGCGACTCCGGTGATATCGCCGAGCACGAGCGTGTTGCCAGAACTGTCATTGCGGAAGGTTGCCGTGCCGCCGTTGCCTTGGGCCTCGATTTTCGAGTTGATCGTGTCGGTGTGCGCGCCGCCCGCGCCGTCAACGGATTGAACCACGCCGCCATTGCTCAATTTCAAGGTGGCCCCTTTGCCGGCGGCGGTGTTGGCGGAAAGCACATAGCCGTTCACGTCCGTGGCGGAGTCGCTCGAAAAAGTGACGCCGCCAACGTTGCGGTTGGTGTCCACCGTGACCGCGCGCGGCGCCGTGGCGGTGATGGAAAAAGTCGCCACGTCCGTGCTGTTCGAGGTGGTGGTCGCGCCGGGGATGATGCCGCCGGTCCAACTGCCCACCGCGCTCCAAAGCCCGTCCACGTCCGCCAGCCAACTGCTGCTGGCCGCCTGCACCGGCAAGGCAACCGCCAGCAGCAGACCGGCGAAACCGAACCTGACCGGCGAACAACGAAAATATGATGTTTTCACGTTCTTAATCACACCCGACCACTTCAGAAAGTGTTTCACAACCGCAACGCAGTATAAGTTATATCCATTTGTTATGCAATCCAACCGGGTAAAAAGTTGGGCCGGGTTGTGTTGATGTCGCTTGGTTTAGAAACGAACACCTTGCCCGGTGGCCCTCACGCCACCCACAACACCGGCCCAACCAAATCTTGCCACCGCTCACGCCGCCGTCCGACGGCGGAGGGAGACGAGCTTGCCGCCCGCCAGCAGCGCCACGAACCCAATCAGCGCCCACGTCGTCGGCTCCGGCACCACGCTCACGTTCAACCCCCAGCTCACCAGCGTGCTCACGTCCCCGCCCGACATGTCCGCCAAAAACAGCGTCCACGTCCCGTTCACATTGTGCGTGTCCAGCAGGCTCAATCCGGCTGACGTGCTTGCCATGTTGAAATCCCCGTTCGGGCTCACCGTCCGCCCGTCCGCCAGATACGTCCCCCCCGCCGGATTCCCCGCCACGTCATGGATGTTGTCCCACGACCCGCTGCTGCTCAGCGTGATGCTCCCAAACCCCGACTGGCTCGACCCAAATCCCGACGCGTCCGTCCGCCCCACCCGGTTCAGCAGAATCGAGGTCAGCGTGTTTCCATCCGTGGACTGGAACACCAGATACCCATACAGGTCGCCGTTGTAGCCGCCCGTGATGTTCAGGTTCACGTCCACCTGACTGATGCCCGCCCCGCCGTCCCCGTTGAACAGCCCGCTGTAGCTCTGCGACAGCGCCACGCCCGTCGGATTCGCATCCGGGATGCCTTGGTTGATCGTCCCGGAATCGTAGCTGATCACCAGCGTCGCCCGCGCCGCACTGGCCAGGGTCATCAGAACCAGGCCGCCGAGGAGTATTTGCTTTTTCATAATCGTGATATGTGCTGTTGGTTTGATTTTAGTGTGATTGCAGCTGGTAATATGCGGCGGATGGATACGGCGGCGGCGGCGGATTGAGGTCGCCGAACGTGTCGATGTTGGTGAACACGCCGCTGGCCGGCACGGTGTTCGTGCTGATGGCCACCCAGTCCACGAGGTTGGTGGAGCGTTGGACGACGTATTGCAGGGTCGGCACGCCGTAGAACACGCCGGTGGCCGTGCCGCCGGAGACGGTCAGAGTGGCCGGCTGCCCGGTCACCAGTTGGATGCTGATGTTCACGGTGCCGCTGTTGGTGCCACCATGTCCATCTTCCACGGTGTAGGTGAACTGGTCGGCCACGGTGCTGACCGGCACTTCGATCTTATCGCCGTTGATCGTCAGCGTCACAGTGTTGGTGGTGGGGCTGACGCTCACGAGCGAAAGCGTTCCCGTGTCGCCGGCATCCACGTCCGTCACATGACTCAACAGGTTGGTGATCGAGATTTTCAGCGACATCCCGCTGGTCTGCGTGTAGGTGGTGCTACCGGGCACGGGGAGGTTATTGGAAACCACCAGATTCACCTGGTTGGCGGTGACCTCGTCCAAGCCCACGGTCATGCCGCTGGAGCCGAGCAACTGGACCGGGCCGAAGCTGCCGTTCTTGGTGCCGAGATAATTGATCAGCCGGTAGTAACCGCGCGGCATGGGGTTCGCGCTGATGTTAGTGATAGTGATAGTGCTGCCGCCGGGGGTCAGATCGCCGCCCACATTCACAAGATCATTGGCGACGTTGCCGTTGAACTCAAACGAGCTGGTCGCGGTCGCCGCCAACGTCAGGTTGGTGAGGCTTAACGTGCCGACGCTCGCACCCGGAGCTAGCGTGCCACCCGCCTCGACCGCGACGGAGCGGAGGAAGCCATTGCCGCCGAGCGTCGCGCCGGATTTGACCGTGATGACTGGCGAGTAATTGGTCTGCTCCAGCCGCAGCGTGCCGTTGCTCACGACGGTGCTGCCGGTGTAGGTGTTCAGGTTGGTCATGGTCAGAATGCCCGCGCCGAGCTTGACCAGCCCGCCGGAAGTGTTCGCCGCCGTGACGCCGACCTCGGCGATCGCCGCCGTGGTCGGAGCACCGCCGACAAAGGTGGCGGTGACGACGCCGCTGTTGTAGTCCGTGCCCGGATTGGTGATGTGGATGGCGCTGACTTTCAACGTTCCGTTCCCCGTGCCGTCGTCCACCATGTCAGCGATGGCGGTCGCGCCGAAGCCGGTGCCGGTGGTGTTGACCTGGACATAGGGCGCACCGATGTAGCCGGAGCCTTGGTTGGCTCCCGCCAGCACCGCGATGCTGCTCACGCCGTTGCCCGTGGGCGTCTGCAGGCTGGCGCCGTTGGTGACATCGAAGCCGGCCGTGTCAATCACCGCGCCGCCAGCAAAAGTGTCGAACGCGCCGTTGATATAAGCCGGCAGGGTCGCGGGGATGAAAATATTGGTGCTGCTCCCGCCGACTTGGAGCAGTGCCCCGCTGAAATTCATCCGGTTCGTGCCATCCCCATGGGCGAGCCGGTTCACAATCAGATTTCCCGCATCAAGGTTGAGTGACCCGATGGTGGTGGTGCCGACACCTGAACCGAAACCCACCGCCTGATTCGGATTGTTGATCGTGCCGCCCGTCAGATTGAGTTCGCCCCGCCCACCCGTGGCATGACCGATGGAGATCAGATTGGTGGCCGTGGTGCAGTTCACCGTGCCGCCGGGGGCAACGGTCAGCGTTCCGGTGCCGCTGCGACCGACAATGAGAAAGCTGTTGTTGACGGTGAGAGTGCCGCCCGTGATCAGACCGACACTGGTGCCCGAGCCGTTGGCCATCTGGAAGAACGGCGTGTTGACCGTGCCGCCGGACAAGTTGAACGAGCCATAGCCCAGGCTGCCCACCGAGATGCTGGTGCCAGGGAAGGTCGCCAAGCTGCCGCCGCTGACATTCAACGCCGCCCCGACTCCGGCCGCCGTGCCGGAGGTGTAGTTGGTGATCGTGACCACGGCGCCGGAATTGATGTTGACCACCGCGTTGGACGTGCTGCCCACGGTCCAGGTGCCGCCGCCGCTGTTGATCGCGCCGCTGATGTTGAGCTTGGCATTGTTGACGGTGAACGCGCCCGCCGCATTCGTCAGCGAGCCGGTGTAATACATGATGCCGCGCGAGATGGTGCTGCTACCGGTGTAATCATTGTTGCCGCTGATCGTCCAGGTGCCCGTGCCGGTGGAACTCTTGAAAATCCCCCGCGGCCCGGAGATGATACGACTGACTTCGCCGTCGCCCGCGCCGCCGAGCACAAGGTTGCCGCTGCCGCTGCTGGTGAGATGGCCGGAGAGCACCAGCTACATTCAACAGGGCCGGAATGCCGCCGGCGGTGTCGGAGTTGAGCGAAAGCGCCTCGCTGCCGACCGTGATGCCGCCGAGCAATCCCAGCGTGGCATTCACGGCGACAGTCACGCCGCCGGCGGAGGTGCCGAGGGCGGTGTTGTTGGCGGCGACAATCGCGCCGGCGTTGACACTGACCGCGCCGGTGAAGGTGTTGGCGTTGCTGACGGTCAGCGTGCCCGTGCCCGCCTTGGTCAGGCTGTTGGTGCCGGCGATGCCGCCGCTGCCGGTGAAGGTGTAGTTGCCGGAGGCGTTCACGGTGGTGGTGGTGGGCGAAACGGTGGTCGTGATGTTCACGACAGGATTGGTGATGCCGCCGTCGTCGAAGGTGACGGGGTCGTTGTCGAGAAACACATCGTGCTCGGCGCCGCTGACGAGGTTGGTCCAGTTGCCGGAGGTGTTGACATCACACACATTGCTGGAAGCTCCACCGCTGCCCGTCCATGCCACGATGCGGGAATTATCACCCACCACTAGCAGCACCTTGTTTGGGGTGTTGGTCAGATAGCTGACAGTGTAACTCTTCGCGACGGATGGACTGGTGACGCTGAAGTTTGCCGCAGTGCCAAACAGCACGCCGGTGACTTCCAGCAAGGGGTAGCTGCCGTTGGTCAACGTGGCGGTGTTCGGCAGGCTGATGGCCGTCACGCCGCTCGGATTCAAGTCGCCGCCCACGATGATTTTGTCCGCGCTGGCGGTGTTGGTGACCTCGAATATCAGCGTGCCGCCGCCGGCCAAAACCAAGTTGCTGCTCAACGTCAGCGTGCCCACGCTGGCACCGGGGGCGATGCTCGCGCCGGAGGCAAGCGTCACCGCTCCACCGATTGTGCCGGTGCCGCCAAGCGTGCCGGCGTTCAACTGCACCGCGCCGCCGGCGAGCGAGCCGTTCACCCGCAGGGTGCCCGCGCTGTTGGTGGTGGTGCCCGAGTAGGTGTTGACACCGCTCAAGATGAGCGTGCCCGCACCGGTCTTGGTCAGGCTGCCGGTGTTGGTGATTGCGCCGGAAAGGGTCAGGGTCGCCGCTGCGCCCACCGTCACGTTGGTATTCAGATTGATGTTGTTGGCCAGGGTGCTGCTGACGCTGTTGGACAATGTGCCGCCGCTCAAGGTCAACAGCCCGCCGCCCAAGGATGTGTCGCTGTTGGCCACCACCGCGCCGTTGGAAATCGTGATGCCGCCGGTGAAAGTGCTCGCGCCGGAGAGCGTCAGGATACCGGCGCCGCTTTTGATCAGGCTGCCGGTGTTGGTAATCGCGCCTTCGAAATCGCTGTTCCCGCCGCTGCTGACAGTGAGCGCGCCGCCATTCAAATCAATGGTCGCCGTGCTGTCGCCCAAAAGATTGCCGGTGATGGCCGACGTTGCCCGAGCCGATCCCGTTCACGCCCGCCTCCAAGGTGCCGCCCAGAATCTTGGTGCCGCCGCTGTAGGATGTGCCGCCCTGAGCTCCCGTGAGCCCGATTTGCTGCCGACCGGCACCGGTTTTGACCAACATCAACGAACCGCCGATGTTGCGATTCTGTCCAAAAAACGCGTAGTCCGCCGCACTGTTGATGTTGCTGATGGTCAAAGTCGGGGTGCCGGAACTGCTGGTCACTGTTATGGGGCCGCCGGTGCCTGTGGTAAGCCCGGCAAGGGTCTGATTGTTGCCCGCCAAATCCCAGGTGGGCCGGCCATTGCTGCCCGAACCGATTGTCAAAACGCCATTGGTCGGCAAGGCGTCCGCCGTCCCGAGAATCAACCGGATGAATTGGGAAGCGCCGCTGGAGAGGGGGGTGTCGCCCCA
>JAPLTZ010000032.1 GCA_026397895.1 Verrucomicrobiota bacterium
ATCCACTCGTGGACGCGCCGGTAGCTGTCCGTGGCGGCGAGCGCATGCCATTCGTGGCCGGCGGGGAAGGCGAGGCTGTAAGTCCAATCGGCGTCGTGCGGCACGAGGCCGCCGCCGGTGGGCCGGCGGATGAGCGGGCGCAGCGCGGTGGCGCGCTCGATCTCGGTGAATTTCTGGAAGTAGCCGAACGTCGTCGCCGGCTGCGTCCAGCCGTAGAAGCGCAGCACGGGCCGGGCGAGGCGGGGCAAGGCTTCCAGCAGCGCCTCGTCCAGCGCCATGTTGAACGCGGCGGCGCACTTGCCGGAGTTGAGTAAAAGCCAGGAACTCATAACCACGAAGGCACGAAGACACGAAGCAGTATGGCATTCATTCTTTGTGCCTTTGTGTCTTGGTGGTTGGCACCCTGATTTGCGGGCAGAGTTTTTTGATCTCGCAGTTCGCGCAATCCGGCTTGCGCGCATCGCAACGGCGGCGTCCGTGCCAGATGAGCCAGTGGCTGAAGAGCGCCCACTGAGGCTGCGGCACGAGCTTCATCAAATCCTGCTCGATTTTCTCCGGCGTGGTCGCGCGGGTGAGACCGAGCCGTTGGGAAAGACGCGAGACGTGCGTGTCCACGACGACGCCGAAGTTGAGGCCAAAGGCGTTTCCGAGGACGACGTTGGCGGTCTTGCGCCCGGCTCCGGACAGGGCGGTCAACTCGTCCATCGTCTGCGGCACTTCGCCGGCGTGTTTCTCAATGAGCCGGCGGCAGCAGGCTTGGATGTTCTTCGCCTTGTTACGGAAAAAACCGGTGGACTTCACGGCCTGCTCCAGCGCGGCGAGGTCGGCGTTCGCGAAGTCGGCGGCGGTGCGATATTTTTTGAACAGCTCTGCAGTGACGAGGTTCACGCGCTTGTCGGTGCATTGCGCGGAGAGAATGGTGGCGATGAGCAGTTGCAGCGGGCTGGCGTGGTTCAGCTCGCAATGCGCGCCGGGATAGGCGCGGTCGAGCGCGGCGAGAATCTGCTTCAGGCGCGCGGCTTTGGCGGGGGCGGTTTCGCGGGGCATGGCAGGTGGATTTTGCCAGTCAAACTGGCGACGGCAAGTTCCGGTTGTGGAAACAAAACAGCCCCGGCGTTGCGCCGGGGCTGGGTGGAAGCGATCAGCGGCTCACGGCAGCGTGACGTGGAACCATTTCTTCAGCAGGTCCGGCTCGTTGAACATGTAGATCATCACCACGAGAAAGATGAAAAACAGAGTGAGGACGATGAGGTTGGGAAGGAGGAACGAAAGAATCGGCCCGCGCTTTTTTGCGTATGGGTCAAGCAGGTCGTGCTGCGATCCGGGCGGCAGCGTGGCGATCTGCGTGAGGGAGTTGCCGAACGGGATGTTCATCTTGGCCTTGGCGTTCACCGCCCAGCCGTTCGCGTCGAGAATCGGGCCGAGGTTGCGTTTGCGGAGTTTGAACCACGCGATGATCATCGACGGGCCGGAGATGGCAATGATGAGGAGGAGGGGCACCATCATTTTTTGGGTGAGTGACAAATCCACCACTTTGGCGAAAATCGTCGCCAGCACCGTGCTGATGGCGCCCAACGCCACGCCGATGGCGGCCACGACCCCAATATCAAGTTTCTTGGGCGGCTCCGGCTTTTTCTGATCCGCCGTGACTGTGCTTTGGGCGGTGGCCTGCATTTTGGCATTCACATCCGCGTCGGCGGCGGCGGCCCGCTTGGAAGCCATTTCTTCGATCATCCGCACGAGCTTTTTGTAGGGCGAGAAGAACGCCTGCCGGATGCTGATCGGGTTGGCGACGATTTTGGAAATGGTCGCGTCGAAGTCGCGGCCCTTGCGGTCGTAGAAAATGCCGTTGCGGCCGACCATCAGATTGTCGTCGTCACCCTGCGAGAAGATGGCGACGATGCTCAACTTCTCGCCCGTCGCTTTGCGCACACAATCCACATACGCGAGATACGCGCCCGCCAAGCCGGCCATCGTCGCGTGCTTGCCGGCGTCCTCGACCGTGAGGCAGAGGTCGCAACTGCGCTGGTCGAGATACAGGCGTCCGGCCTGGAACACGGCTGGGATTTCGCGGCTGTAAAAGTTTTTGAAGTTCACGAAGTTCACGCACAGCGTGTAGAGATCGCGGTTGAAGCGGATGAGCTTCTCCACGGCGGCGATGGCGTTGGCTTCGGGTTCGAGCGCCTTGTCCTTGGCGATGAGCGCGGTGATGGTTTCTTTGGACTTGCCGGCGAGGATTTCACGGACGCGCTTCAATCCCAGTTTTTCAACGCTCGCGCCGACTTTGCCGGCGGACCAGCATTCGAACGCGCCGAGCTTGGCGCAGAGCGCGGTCCAATCGCTTTCGGTGATCGCAGCCTTGTCGCCGAGGAGCGGCTTGACGGCGGCGGTCTGCAACGTGGCAAGCGCGGCGGCCCACGCGGGGTTCACGCCGGTGGTGAGCGGCAAGGATTTGCCGGCGGCGATCTGCGCGAGCGGGAAGCCGGCGACTTCGGCGGCGGTGATGGACAAATCTTTCGCGGCGAGCGCGAGGTATTCGGTTTCCTGCCGGTTCAACGCGGCGAGCGCGCGGGGATCGAACGCGGCGAGGCGGCAGCGGGAGAAGAAGTCGTCCACCTTCGCTTTCACGGCGCGGACGGCGGCGGCAGCGGCGGCGGTGGCTTCGCCGAGCGGAAGGATGTTGGCGTCGCCTTCCGCTTTTTTCCACCAATCGGAATAAGCGGTGGCGTCGGCGAAGAACTGGTCGGCCTTGGCCTGGCTGATGCCGGGCTTGCCGCTGCGGTCGGTTTCGATGCCGCAGCAGGCGATGATGTCAGCGATGACGGCCTTGGTGGCGTCGTCGCTCGCGGCGTCGGCGGGGATGATGCCGTCGCCGTTGAAGTGGGTGGCGGCAAAAATTTTCGCGGTGTCGGCGGTGTCTTCGAGGCTGATGCTGGTGGCGTCGGGCTTGCCGAGGTTGGCGAGGGTCTGCCTGGCGGAGGCGAGGATTTGTTTGCCTTCGGGCGTGGCGTCGTTGATGGCGGCGAGCGGGAGCGAGGCGGAGCCTTGCGTGAGGTCGTCGGGATTTTTCAGGAGGCTGGTGGCCCATTTGGCGGCGGCGATGATTTCCGGCGCGCGCACGCGGCCGTCCTTGTCGGTGTCAATCAACGTGAGCGTCTTGGTGTCGAACTCCAGCCCGCTGGCGGGGCAGGCGAGGGCGACCCAGAGTTTCTGGTCGAGCTGGTCGAGGTTGGCGAGGTCGGCGCCGGTTTCGAGTTTGACCTGATCGAAGCCGCCGGCGCGGAAGAATTTCCATGTGTGATTGGTAGGCATAATTTTGTCTCCTGATTTTGCGGGGGGAAATTAACCACAAAGGCGCGAAGTCACCAAGAAAACTTTGCGGCTAATCCGCGTAGCAGCCGACGTAAGGAGGCTCAAACCAAAACCGGAAATCAAAATGAGCCTCCTTATGTCGGCTGCTACGAATCAGACGAGTTCGATCTCCTTCGGTGGCGCGAAGAGCGGCGTGCCGTCGTTCGCTTCGGGGTATTCGAAGATTTTGCCTTCGTAGTTGCGGATGAGCACGCGGCCGGCGTTGCGGCAGAGGACGTATTCGGGGCTGACGGGGACTTTGCCGCCGCCGCCGGGGGCGTCAATGACGTAGGTCGGCACGGCGTAGCCGGTGGTGTGGCCGCGCAGATTTTCCATAATCTCCAGTCCCTTGCGGACGCTGGCGCGCAGGTGCGCCGAGCCGGCGATGAGGTCGCACTGGTAGATGTAATAGGGCCGCACGCGGCACATGAGGAGCTTTTGCAGGTGCGCCTTCATCACGGGCGCGGTGTCGTTGACGTGCTTGAGCAGGACGGTCTGGTTGCCGAGCGGAATGCCGGCGTCGGCGAGGCGGCCGAGGGCGTCGCGGACTTCGGTGGTCAACTCGCGCGGATGGTTGGAGTGGATGCTGATGAACAGCGGGTGAAATTTTTTCAGCATCGCGCAGAGTTCGGGCGTGATGCGTTGCGGCAGGAAAATCGGGATGCGCGTGCCGATGCGGAGAAATTCCAGATGCGGAATCGCGCGCAGCTTGGCGAGCAGATGCTCCAGTTTGTCGTCGCTCAGCAACAACGGGTCGCCGCCACTCAGGAGGACGTCGCGGATTTCGGGATGCGCGGCGATGTAGGCGATTTGCTTGTCGAACTCGGGATGGAAGTCGTAGCCGGCGGCGTTGCTCACGAGGCGCGAGCGGGTGCAGTAGCGGCAATACGCCGCGCAACGGTCGGTGACGAGGAACAGCACGCGGTCGGGATAGCGATGCACGAGGCCGGGCACGGGCGAATGGGAATCTTCGCCGCACGGGTCGCTCATTTCCCACGATGCGGTGTGCGTTTCCTCGATGCGCGGGATGACCTGCTGGCGGATGGGGCAGTTTGCATCCGCCGGGTCAATGAGGTTGAAGAAATACGGCGTGATGGCGAGCGCGAGCTTGGTTTTGGCGAGTTGCGCGCCGGCGAGTTCCTCGGGCGTGAGCGTGGGCATCAGGCGCTGGAGTTGTTCCAGCGAGGTGATGCGGTGCTTGAGTTGCCAATGCCAGTCGTTCCAGTCGGCGGCGGAAACGTCGCTCCAGAAGCCGCGCCCGGCAGATTTGAATTGTTTCAGGGTGTTCAAGGTGGCGGAGACCGCGCCGCCGTTGCCCGATGGGTTGTCGTTTGACATTATGTCCTTTGACTAACGGGCGGAATATAAGTTCAATGCGCCGGGTGTCAAGCGGGCGTAACCCGCACAAAAATGGCGAACAAATTTTACGATCCCGGTGAATCGCGCGCCGCGAAGGTCAACGACCTCTTCGCCGGCATCGCGCGCCGTTACGACCTGCTCAACGACCTGCAAAGCTTCGGCCTGCACCGCCGTTGGAAACGCCGCGTCGTCGCGCTCGCGAATCCGCAGCCCGGCGAACGCGCGCTCGACCTCTGCTGCGGCACGGGCGATCTCGCGCTTCTGTTTTCGGAACGCGGGGCGAATGTGATTGGGTTGGATTTCAGCGCGCCGATGTTGGCGGTGGCGGAGCAAAGGCAAAAGGCAAAGGGCAAAGGGCAAAACCTGAAATTCATCCAGGGCGACGCACTTGCGCTGCCGTTCACCGATGCGAGCTTCGACCTCGTGACCATCGGCTACGGCCTGCGGAATCTGGCGAGCTGCGAAGGCGGATTGCGCGAGATGCGCCGTGTGCTCAAGCCGGGCGGCAGGCTCGTGGTGTTGGATTTCGGCAAGCCGCGCTTCGCGCCGTGGCGCGCGGTTTACTACGCGCACCTGCGGTTCATTGCGCCGATGCTCGGCAAGATTTTCTGCGGCGACGCGGCGGCCTACGGCTACATCCTCGAATCGCTGAAAAATTACCCCGCGCAGGAAGGCGTGGCGGCGTTGCTGCGCGGACTGGGCTTCGCCGACGTGCGCGTCATCAACCTCCTCGGCGGCGCGATGAGCATCCACTTTGCCCGCCGAACTTGATTTGCCAGCCGCTGCCGGTTGCGCCACAATGCCGCCGTGAACTTCCGTGATAAAATCCTCACGCTCGAAAACCTTCCGGCGTGGCGCGCGGCCATCCGCGCGGCGGGCAAGCGGCTCGTCGTCACCAACGGATGCTTCGACATTTTGCACACCGGCCACGCGAGTTATCTTGAAGCCGCTCGCAACCACGGCGACGTGCTCCTCGTCGGCGTCAACACCGACGCCTCCGTGCGCGAGAACAAAGGCCCGTCGCGTCCGGTGAACAGCGAGGCCGACCGCGCGCTTCTGCTGGCCGCGCTGGCGAGCGTGGACGGCGTGTGCATTTTCGGCGAGCGCACGGCGGCGAA
>JAPLTZ010000370.1 GCA_026397895.1 Verrucomicrobiota bacterium
CCTTCCGGCGCGCGACGGAATGCCGGCCGCCGTTGCCGCTGGCGTTTCTCGGCATCGCGTTCATCCACATCCGCGCCGGCCAACTCGACGAAGCGGCCGCCGCGCTCGACCGGCTGAAACAATTGCAACGCGCGCCCCGCGCCGCGCCGCTGGCGGCGCGGTCGGTCATCGCGCGCACGCGCGGCGACGTGGCGACGGCGGACGCGTTGGCGCGACAGGCCGCCGCGCTTGACCCGGCGGCGACGGCGTGGGCCATCGAGCGCGCGACGAAGCCGCCCCGGTAAGTTTTTTGCTGTCCTTCGCGCCGGATTTTCAGGAATACTGATGCCCATTCATCCCATTTTATGAAAGCCGCCAAACCGACCGCCAAAACCAAAGAAACCGCCACGAGCCGCTGGCTCTCCTTCCGCCCCGAAATCAAGGTCGTTGATTGCACCATCCGCGACGGCGGCCTGATGAACAACCACCACTTCGACGACAAGATCGTCAAGGTCGTCTACGACACGTGCGTCGCCGCCGGCGTGGATTACATGGAGATCGGCTACAAATCATCCCGCAAAGGCATCAAGGTCGGCGAACATGGCGACTGGAAATATTGCACCGAGGACGCCATCCGCCGCATCGTCGGCGACAACAAGACCGCGAGCGCAGCGACTATCACGAGGACATTTTGCCGAAGAAGCAATCCGTGTTGGACATGATCCGCGTGGCGACCTACATCCACCAGATTCCGACCGCGCTGGAGATGGTCAAGGACGCGCACCACAAGGGCTACGAAACCACGCTCAACCTCATGGCCGCCTCGACCATTCCCGAAAGCGAACTGGAAGCGGGTCTGGAAATGATGGCCAAGTCCGAGGCCAAGGCGATTTACGTGGTGGACAGCTTCGGCGCGTTCTACAGCGAGCAGGTGCGCGCGCTCGTCAAAAAATATCTCGGCTACTGCAAGGCGTCCGGCAAGGAAACGGGCATGCACATGCACAACAACATGCACCTCGCCTTCGCCAACACCATCGAGGGCATCATCGAGGGCGCGAACTATCTTGACGCCACCATGGCCGGCCTCGGTCGCGGCGCGGGCAACTGCCAGATGGAATTGCTCCTCGCGTTCCTGCACAACCCGAAATACGAGTTGCGCCCCGTGCTCGACTGCGTGCAGAACCACATCGAGCCGCTGCGCGCGAAGCTGCTGTGGGGTTACGACCTGCCGTATCTGCTCACCGGCATGCTGAACCAGCATCCGCGCAGCGCCATCAAGTTCAAGGAAGCCGAAATCACCGGCCAGAAGGGCGATGTGCTCGCGTTCTACGACACCGTCACGGCGGAGGGTTGACGGGTCGCGAGGACGATGAAACTTTCAACCTGTGAGCGCCTCCCGCTTCATCCACAGACTGAAACATTCATGGGTGAAGCGCTTCGGCACCGACCGACAGTTCATTGAACTGAACTTCCGGGACGAGGCCGGAAACCCGCCCGATCTGGACAACCCCCGGACGTTCAACGAAAAACTCCAGTGGTATAAGCTGCATTACCGCAACCCGCTCATGCAGCAGGCGACGGACAAATGCGCCGCCCGCGACTTCGTCACCCAACGCGGCCTCGGCCACATCCTGAACAACCTGCTCGGCGTCTACGACCGCGCCGACCAGATTGATTTCGCCGCCCTGCCCGCCGCCTTCGTGCTGAAAGTCACCCACGGCAGCGGCATGAATATCATCTGCCCGGACAAGGCCGCCCTCGACCAGCCGGCCTGCCGGCAACAGCTCGACCGCTGGCTGCAAACCGATTTCTACCGCCCCGGCCGGGAGTGGTCTTACAAAAACATCCCGCGAAAAATCGTCTGCGAGCAATACCTGAAGAACGAGGAATACGGCGAACTCATCGACTACAAGTTCTACTGCTTCGGCGGCCAGCCCCACATCATCTTCGTCTGCTCCGAGCGGTTCAGCGCAGACGGCGTCAAGCACCAGTGCTTTGACCCCGACTGGCAGGCGCTGCCCGTGCTCAAAGGCCGCCCCGGCCCCGCCCGGCTGATTCCCCGCCCTCGCGAATTCGCCGAACTGCTCGCGGTGACAAAGACGCTGGCCGCCGGCTTTCCCTTTGTCCGCGTGGATCTGTATCTCGTCGAGAGCCGCGTTGTTTTTGGGGAGATGACCTTCTATCCGGAAAGCGGCCGCAACTCCTTCACCCCGCCGGAATACAATCAAATCTACGGCGACCTGTTCGTCCTTCCGCCAAAATCCTGACGGCGGGCGCTCACAGCTTCTTCACGAAACACGCCTTCAGGCCGATGGCCATGCCGTCCATCTTGCAGGAGATTTCGTGGTCGCCATCCACGAGCTTGATGGGCTTGGACTTTGTGCCGACT
>JAPLTZ010000313.1 GCA_026397895.1 Verrucomicrobiota bacterium
GGCTGTGGTGCAGGAGATAGACAAGCCAGCCGATGTTCCGCTGCTTGAGCTGCGTGAGCGTGTAACGGATGATTTCGACGCGCTCGGCGTCGTCCATCGCGCCCCAGCAAGTCTCCGTGGCCAGCAGCGGCTTCTTCACCTGCGTCGCGAACTCGACATAATCATCGAGCATCTTTTCGTAAACGGCTTTTTTGCCGGCCGACTTGCTCTTCGGCCTCCAATAAGGATGAATGGTGAGCACGTCGCTGATCGGCTCGATCTGTTTGATGCCATCGCGGCCATGGCCGGGATGGATGCCAACGGCGAGCGGCGCGGTCGCGCCCAGCCGCTTGCAGGTGTCATACGTCGCCTTCAACCACTCGAATTCCGTCTTCGCAATCTCCGGTATTTCCGCCGGCGGCTGGCTGTAGGCAAACGGTTCATTGCACAGATCCCACGCGAGAATGCGGTCGTCCTTCGCGTGCGCGCCGACGACGGCTTCGAGGTAGGCGTCGAACATCTTTGGCCGCTGCACCCAGCTCGAACGCGGCAGAAAATGATCAATGTAGATGCCGCCGTAATCGAGCGCCTGGTCATGCCAGCGGTTGAACAGCACCGGGACGACCTTGCAGCCGGCTTTCGCCGCGAGGTCGAGCGTGGTGGCGAAGTCGCGCGCATAGCAGGCCGGGTCGCGCTTGAACGAATCCCACGACTGCCACCAGCGCAGCGCGTTGATCTTCGGGAAAAACTTTTTGCCCCGCTCCAACTCCACCGTGATCGTGCGGGCGTCGAACTTCTGCCACAACTCAAAGCCGTTGCTGCCATAGCTCGGCTGGTAGTTGAAGCCGCGAATCTTCGACCACATTGACTCCGGCATGGTCGGCGAGGTTTTCGCCGATTCGGCATGGGCCGCGTCGGGCAACGCGAGACCGGCGACCGCCAGCGTCATCATTTGCAGCGCCCGACGGCGCGTGAGTTCGCAAGACTGGGATTCTGTTTTCATGGAGTGTGCTGCATGGCGAGACTATTTGGTTTTGCCCTTCGTCAACTTGTCGGCGTCGCCTTCGTCACCTTCGGTCGTGTCTTTGAAATCAGGGCCGACGGGCGGCAGTTCGGCGTTCCAGCGCTCAAACAATTCCCGCAACTCCTTCGCCTTGTCGGGGTGTTGCGCCGTGAGGTCGGTTGACTCCTTGATGTCCTTGGACAAATCAATGAGCCGCCATTCACGATGTTCTTTGCCGCGAACCAGTTTCCAGTCGCCCTGCCGCACGGCCTGCTCGGCCCGCCAGCGCCAGAACAAGGCGGCGTGCGGGTCGCCGGTTTGCCCGCCTTTGAGAAACGGCAGCAAGTCCACGCCGTCCAGCGCGCTGCTGGCGAGCGGCTTTGCCCCAGCGGCAGCCAGCGCGGTCGGCAGCACGTCGAGCGAACTGACGGGGCGCTCGTAGGTTTTGCCGGCGGGCAACGTCCCACGCCATTGCACGATGAACGGCACGCGGATGCCGCCTTCGAGCGCAGAACCCTTTTTGCCGGAAAACGGCGCGTTCAGCGAACCTTGGAAATGCTTGCTGCTCGGCGGCATTTCGGGTGTGCGCGTGCCGCCGTTGTCGCTGATGTAAAAGACGAGCGTGTTCGTCTCCTGGCCGCCGTCGCGCAGCGCCTTCAAGACCAAGCCCACGGCGGCGTCCTGCAGCGCCATGACGGACAGCACGCCCGCCCGCCCCGGCCCGGCGGCGGGGAAGCGCTCCTTGTATCCGCCAAAATCCGCCTGCTGATAATGCGGCGCGTGAAACGCCAGGTAGATGAAGAACGGCTGGGCGCGATGCCGCGCGATGAAGTCCGCCGCCTTGCGGCCAAACACGCGGTCGTCCTCCGCGTGTGGCGAAGGCAGGATGTCGCTGCCTTTCTGCGCCACCTTCGCGTAATCGTCGTAGCCGAAGCTCTCGTCGAAACCGTGTTGCTTGGGCAGCATTTGATCGTTGCTCTCGCGAATTTCCTTGGGCGGAGTGCCCATGTCGGAGAAACCGAGATGCCATTTCCCAAAATGCCCCGTCGCGTAGCCGGCGGCTTTGAGGTGGTCGGCGATGGTCTTGCCGCCGCGCAGGAGCATCACCGGAAAATTTGGATTCCCCTCATGACCGAACCGCTGCTGATACCGCCCGCTCATCAACCCCGCCCGTGACGGCGAACATTGCGGCGCGGTGATGTAGCCGGCGGTGCAGCGGATGCCGTTGGCCGCGAGCGAATCAATGTTCGGCGTCTTCACGTCCGGCGAACCCTGACAGCCCAAGTCGGCGTAGCCCAAGTCGTCGGCGAGGACGACGAGGATGTTGGGCTTGGCAGTCCGGTTCTCCGCTGCCGGGACAGTTTGACAGAGAGTCACCGCTCCCAGAAACACGATGGTCAGATGGGAGATTATCCACCAGCGGTGAAGTTGGGTTTTCAAAGGAAAGAAACAGCGCACAGCGGCCCTCCGGTAATGCGACAAGCGGTGAATCACCTGCCCAGCAAATGTTCGATGACCAGCTGGTCGAGCGCGGCGTAGTTGCGGTCTTTGATCAACGCCTTGGCCTGCTTCTCGTCAAACGAGCGCGCCTTCGCGACGAGCTTCAGGAACGTGCGCCGGCTGTTGTCCAGATGCGCCAGCCAATGCTCGACCTTCGTGGGCCGGAACGGATGCACGTCAAAGCAGACGTATTCGCCGTTTTTGCCGTAGCCGTTGCGTTCAAGGGCGCGGACCTGATTGAAAGCGACGCGGAGGTTCGCGCTGCCGAAGGGTTTGTCCTGGTCGAACTTCAGCCCGTTCTGGTCGTTGAGGTGCAGCGACCAGAGCTTGCCGAAGGACATGGCGAAATCAATGTCGTCCGCCGTGTCGAGACCCGCGAGAATGGAATGCGCGGATTCGATGAGGCAGCCGACGCGCTTCGCATCGGGCTTCGGCTCGATGGAGATGCGAATTTTCTTGTCGTGGGCGAGCATCGCGTCAATGGCCTCGACGAGGTAGTCCACGCACTTGCGGGCGTTTTTGGATTCGCGGATGTAACTGCCTTCGCGCGCGAGCCAGAGCACGATGAGGTCGGTGCCGAGATGGTTCGCCACGTCAATGCACCGGAGCGAGCGCTCGATGGCATACTTGCGGCATTTGGGATCGTTGCTCGTGTAAGCGCCGTCAATGGTGCGCGGGTCGAACCAC
The DNA here is from genome assembly GCA_026397895.1 of Verrucomicrobiota bacterium. Classification (GTDB taxonomy): domain Bacteria; phylum Verrucomicrobiota; class Verrucomicrobiia; order Limisphaerales; family JAFMIX01; genus JAFMIX01. Next base: position 3,170 of record JAPLTZ010000313.1, read on the forward strand.
AGCCGCGGTGCGACCATCTCGGCGGCCACGCCGGCGTCGGCGAGCTTCTTCTTCAGCAGTTTGGATTCCTTGCGGACTTGCGCGTCGGACTTGCCGTCAATGTCCGGCACGGCGTCGTCGTCGTGGAACATCATCGCGTCGAAACCGAGCTTCTTGAGCGCGGCGAGTTTCCAGTCGAAGGTTTGCGCGGGGCGGACGGGCGACCCGTAGGGGTCTTGTCCTTCGCTGATGTTCCAAGGGCCGAAGCAGAATTTGTAGTTGCGTTTTGACATAAGGATTGACTGACGCTACCCACCGCCCCGCAAAAAGTCATTCACGATTTTTGCGTCAGCAGCGCGGTGATTTCTTCCGGCGTCCGCCCGGTCGCCGCCGTCACGAGCCGGACATATTCTTCCTCGCCAACCTCGCGCGGCACGGCGCGGCAGAATTTTTCCGCGTCGGGATAGCGCCAGAGATTCGGGAAATCGCGGCACTGCTGCGGCTTCACCGGCTGCACCGCGCAGTTTTCGCCTTCGAGGAAAATGCATTCGCCGTTGGGCTGGTCCAGCAACGCCAGCCCGCGCCGGTCGGACGCCAGCCGCGTGAATTGCTGGATGAAGTCATGCTCGCTCACGCCCCGGAACGCGGCGAGCCGGGCGATTTCCGCATCGGTCAGGCGCACCTGCCCCGGCCAGCGGCAGCAGGCGGTGCAGCGTTGACATTCATGGAAGATGGGCACGTTTGAAGCGGGTGAAAATGGTGCCAGCGGGAGGATTTGAACCTCCGACCAAAGGCTTATGAGTCCTCTGCTCTACCACTGAGCTACGCTGGCGAACCGTATTTTGTGGGGGCCGCCAAACTCGCGTTCCGACCAGCCCCGACATCCGATGTCGGGGCTGCTCTACCACTGAGCCACGCTGGCCACCGTCTGATAATCTTTCCAAGAGCCGGCCAACTGTCAATCTGAATGGCGCGCGCAACCGGTGCATTTTGTGTCCCTGTGAATATCCCTTCCTTGCGTCGGCGCGGCGCGCGGCTGTAAATTCGCGGCCATGTCGCACGCCGATTTCGTTCACCTGCACCTGCACACCGAGTATTCGTTGCTCGACGGCGCGTGCCGCCTGGACAAACTCGTGGAGAAGGCGCACGACCTGAAATTCGCCTCGCTCGCCATCACCGACCACGGCGCGATGCACGGCGCGGTGGATTTCTACAAGGAGGCGCGCGACAAGGGCATCAAGCCCATCATTGGCTGCGAAGTTTACGTCGCACCCGGCTCGCGGCTGGAAAAGAAAGCCGGCTCGGGCGGCGGCTCGCGCGACATTTACAACCACCTCGTGCTGCTCGCGAAGGACGAGACCGGTTACAAAAACCTCGTCAAGCTCACCACGGCGGCGCATCTGGAGGGTTATTACTACAAGCCGCGCATCGACAAGGAACTCCTCGCCGCGCACAAGGAGGGGCTGATTGTGCTTTCGGGCTGTCTCGCCAGCGAAATCCCCGAGGCGATCATGAAAGACCAGCTCGCGAAGGCGCGCGACGCCGTGGACTGGTTCAAGCAGACGCTCGGCGCGGAGAATTTTTACCTCGAACTCCAGAACCACGGCATCGCCGAGCAGGCGAAGGTGAACAAGCACCTCATCCAATGGGCAAAGGAGTTCGGCCTGAAATGCGTCGCGACGAACGACGTCCACTACGTCGAGAAAAACCATTCCCACGCGCACGACTGCCTCGTCTGCATCGGCACGCAATCCATGCTGAGCGACCCCAAGCGCATGAGCGCGGGCTACGTGCCGGAACAATTTTACCTCCGCAGCGCCGAGGAGATGAAGGCGCGCTTCGCCGAAATCCCCGAGGCTGTCACGAACACGCTCGAAGTCGCCGAGAAGTGCAACGTGGAAATCAAATTCCCGAAGGCGGGCGACACCCGTTACTATCCGGTCTTCCACCCGCCGGAAACCTACACGCGCGACGGCTATTTGCGGCACCTGCTGGCGGAGGGATTGCTCCGCCGCTACACGATCCACGCCAAGGCGGAGGGCAAGGAATTCATCGTCGAAAAGATCGACGACCCGACGCGCCTGCCGACCTTCGACGCCAAGAACCCCAACGAACCCGCCGCCCTCAAAGCCGTCCTCGACCGCCTCCAACTCGAACTCGGCGTCATCGAGAAACAAGGCTACATCTCCTACTTCCTCATCGTCGGCGATTTCATCCGCTACGGCCGCAGCAAAGGCATCGCCTGCGTCGCGCGCGGCAGCGCCGCCGGTTCGCTCGTCACCTACCTGCTCGAGATCGCGAACGTCGACCCCATCCGCTACGGCCTGCTGTTCGAGCGCTTCCTGAACCCCGAGCGCGTCAGCCCGCCCGATATCGACATCGATTTCGCCGACGACCGCCGTGCGGACGTCATCGAATACGTCCGCCAGAAATACGGGCGCGACGCCGTGGCGCAAATCATCACCTTCGGCACGATGGGCGCGAAGTCCGTCGTGCGCGACGTGGGCCGCGTCATGGGCCTGGGCTACGGCGAGGGCGACCGGCTGGCGAAATTGATTCCCGCTGAACTCAAGATGTCGCTGGAGAAGGCGCTCAAGCAGGTGCCCGAACTCAAGCAAGCTTACGACACCGAGGAAGTCACGCGCGAACTCATGGACACCGCGTTCGTGCTGGAAGATTTGGCGCGCAACTCCAGCGTCCACGCGGCGGGCGTCGTCATCGGGCCGGAGCCGCTGGTGAATCTGCTGCCGCTCAAGACGGACGAGGACGGCGCGCTCGTCACGCAATACGCGATGGGTCCGGTGGGCAAGCTCGGCCTGCTGAAGATGGATTTCCTCGGGCTGAAGACGCTCACGGTCATCCGCAACACCTGCGAAATGGTCAAGCGCACCAAGGGCGTCACGGTGGACGTGGACCAGTTGCCGCTCGACGACGCGAAGGCTTACGATTTGCTGAACAAGGCGAACACGCTCGGCATTTTCCAATTGGAATCCGGCGGGATGCGCGATTTGTGCCGCAAGTTCCAGATCGCGAGCGTCGAGCACATCACCGCGCTCGTGGCATTGTATCGCCCCGGCCCGATGGATCTCATTCCGGAATTCATCAAGCGCCGCCACGGTGAGGTGAAGGTGGAATACGAACATCCGTTGCTCGAACCCATCGCGAAGGAGACTTACGGCATCCTGATCTACCAGGAACAGGTGATGCAGGCCGCGCAGGTGCTCGGCGGCTACACGCTCGGCGGGGCGGATTTGCTGCGGCGCGCGATGGGCAAGAAAGATGTCCAGGAAATGAAGCAGCAGCGCGACATTTTCGTGAAGGGCTGCCACGAGAAAAACAAGATTCCCAAGGCCAAAGCAGATCAAATCTTCAACCTGCTGGAGAAGTTCGCGGGTTACGGCTTCAACAAATCGCACGCCGCCGCCTACGCCATCGTCGCGTATCAGACCGCGTATCTGAAGGCGAATTACCCTGTCGAGTTCCTGTGCGCGATGATGACCAACGACATGTCCGACACGGACAAGTTGAGCCAATACATCGCCGAGGCGCGCGCGTTCAACGTGGAGGTGCTGCCGCCGGACGTGAACGAGAGCGGCGTCTATTTCGCGCCGGCGGGCGACGGCAAATCCATCCGCTTCGGCCTCGCGGCCATCAAGGGTGTGGGCGAGGTCGCGGTGGAAACCATTTTGAAGGCGCGCGGCGACGGCGGCAAATTCACGACGCTGGCCGATTTGTGCGAGCGCGTGGACGGCCGCACCGTGAACCGCAAGATGCTCGAAGCGCTCATCAAATCCGGCGCGTGCGACTGCCTCGGCGAAACCCGCGCCACGCTGTTCGCACTGATCGAACGCACGCTGGCGCGCGCCGCGAGCATCCTTTCCGACCGGCAGAAGGGCCAAAGCTCGCTGTTCGGCGCGCTGGAGGACAAAGCCTCGCCGTTGCGCGAGGCGGTGAACAAGTTGCCGGAATGGCCGCAGCACGAACTGCTCGCGCACGAGAAGGAGCTGCTCGGTTTCTACGTCACCGGCCACCCGCTCACGCCTTACGCGCCGATTTTGGAGAACTACACGCTCGCCTCCACCGCCACGCTGGCCACGCTGCCGAACCGCAGCCTCACGCGCATCGGCGGACTCATCGCCGCAATCCAGAGCGGTTTCTCCAAGAAGTCCGGCAAACCCTACGCGATGGTCACGCTGGAAGACCTTGAAGGCTCGGTCCAGGTTCTCGTCATGAACGAGAATTACGACAAATACCGGGAACTGCTCGTGCCAAACAAGGCCGTCCTCGTCATCGGCGAGGTCAACACCACCGAGGACAAGCCGAAGATTTTTCCGCAGGAAATCATGCCGCTCGACGACGCACCGCGGAAATTCACCAAACAGGTTCACCTGCGGCTGCACACCGCGCATCTGCCGCCGGAACGGCTGGAAGCCGTCCGCGACCTCATCGCGGCGCACCCCGGCAAGTGCCCGTTGTATTTTTGCTTCATGCGGCCGACCGGTGAGGTGATTTTCATCGAACCGAACGACCGTTTCTTCGTCACGCCCTCGCGGCAGTTGCAGCAGGCCGCCGACGACCATTTCGGCGAGGAAACCTATTACGTGAAAGTGGATCGAAGCCTGCCTGAACGTCAGCAGCGCCGCTGGGAACGTAAACCGGACAACGGGGAGGAGTGATTCTCCAAAGATTCAAAAAAACCGGGCTGATCAGTCAGGGGATGACCAACCAGCCCGGGGAATTTTCGATATACAACAGTGGGATTACGGAGAATTCCGGCTGCCATCTTGTATGAAACAGCAACCGAAAACTATCGGGCTTGCCAAAGAACCACTTCTTTCCAGCCCCAAATTCATTCCCTTACTGCTCTCAAATTCCACGCGTAGTAAGCCATGGTTTCTAATTTCTGTCAAACCTGTTTTGAACATATAAGCACTGCTGTTCTTGGCTGAAGCTTTCCAAGGCAGGAGTTATTTTGCCGGACGTCGCATCGTGGAAAAATATTTGGCTGTGATTTCCTGTTTACAGCCCCTGACCGGTTGTTAGTATTCACCCCCGCGACCATGAAAAAAATCGAAGCCGTCATCAAACCTTTCAAATTGGAAGAAGTGAAGGAAGCCTTGGCCAATCTGGGCATTTCCGGCATGACGGTCGCGGAGGTGAAAGGCTTCGGCCGGCAAAAAGGCCACACGGAAATCTATCGCGGCAGCGAATACACCGTGGATTTCCTGCCCAAAATCAAAATCGAACTGGTCGTGGCCGATTACCAGGCCGCCGCCGCAGTTGAAGCCATCGTCGGCGCCGCCAAAACGGGGAAAATCGGCGACGGGAAGGTTTTTGTTTCGCCGATTGAAAACGCCGTGCGCATCCGCACCGGCGAAACCGGCGATCAAGCTGTCTGATGAACTTCCTTGTGAAATTTTCGAGCGGATGCTTTGTCCTCGCGCGTCCAGACCGGCGAAACGAACTCCGTGTTGAATCGCAGGAAAAGCCCGTTTTTGTTGGTAAATTTTACGGGTGTGAATAACTGGTGAATAAAAGTTAATATGTTGTGCTAGAAAGCCGCCGCGCCATTGATTAAAAAAGCGGGGCGCAGTGAGCTTGCAGAAGAGCAAATCAAGCTCGGAGAAACACACAGGATTCTCCAATTTGGTTTTTGTTTTGTAAGAAATTGAAAAATAACGGCTTGTGAATCTAGATTAGGATTGTAATTCACGGGCATTAACGAGTTTATTGGTAGATTCGCCGGTTTTGGTGAACTGAGGGATTTCGGCCGCCTGTTTGGGGTCATGTTACGGACAGGTTACCAGCCTAGGTGAATAAAAAGCCCAAAAAACGGGCAAAATGGATAAGGCAATGCAACTTTCGGCAGAAAAAATTTGGGCGGCGGCACAGGAAAAACTCTGTTCCATGCTGAGCCGCGACATCTACAACCTCTGGTTTGCACCGCTGCAAGCCAGCGCGCTCACCAACGACACCCTCGTGCTGGACGTGGCCAACGATTTCTGCGAAGTCTGGCTCGCCGAGAATTATCTGGCGCTGCTCCAAGACGTCCTCGCCCACGTCGCCGGGCGGAAGCTCCAGATTCAATTCAAAGTGACCACCGGTGCGGCGACCAGCGCCTCGGCCAATCACAATTCCCACTCCGCTCCGGCCACAAAGACAAAATCCAGCGCCGCCGCCATTGACCGCGCCCCCGCTGCGGCTGAACTCAATTTCAATCCGAAGAACACCTTCGAGTCCTTCGTCGTCGGCAACAACAACGAACACGCCCATGCCGCCGCCCGGGCTGTCGCGCAAGCCCCCGGCAAAGCCTACAACCCCCTCTTCCTCTACGGCGGCGTCGGTCTCGGCAAGACCCATTTGCTCCACGCCATCGGCCAGCACGTCGCGGCCAGCCGCAAAAGCGCCCGCGTGTCCTACGTCTCCTCCGAGAAGTTCACCAACGAATACATCGTCGCCATCCAGAACAACTCGCTCGTCAAGTTCCGCAAGAAATACCGCCAGGCCGACGTGCTGCTCATCGACGACATCCAGTTCCTCGCCGGCAAGGAACGCATCCAGGAAGAATTCTTCCACACCTTCAACGCGCTCCACGAATCCCACAAGCAGATCGTCCTCACCTGCGACCGCCCGGCCAGCGAAATCCAGAACCTCGAACACCGCCTCGTCTCCCGCTTCGAATGGGGTCTCGTGACTGACTTGCAACCGCCCGACGTGGAAATGCGCCTCGCCATCCTACAGAAAAAGGCGCGCATCATGGGCGTCGAACTGCCCGAGGAGATCATCAACTTCCTCGCCCACCGCATCCGCACCAACATCCGCCGGCTCGAAGGCGCGCTCATCCGCGTCGCCTCCTACGCCTCGCTCACCGGCAAGAAGCTCTCGCTCGAAGTCGTCGAAGGCCTGCTCCGCGAAGTCCTGCACGAGGAAGGCCGGTATTCGATCAACATCGAGACCATCCAGAAGAAAGTCGCCGAGCACTTCGACATCCGCCTCGCCGACATGACCAGCAAGCGCCGCCCCGAAAACATCGCCTTCCCCCGGCAGGTCGCCATGTTCCTCGCGCGCCAGATGACCGAAAGCTCCCTCAACACCATCGGCGAAGCCTTCGGCGGCCGCGACCACGGCACCGTCCTCCACGCCTGCCGCCTCGTCAAAGGCCGCATGGAAGTGGATTCCGGCGTCCGCCAAAAAGTCAGCCTCCTCGAAAAACAGTTGATGCGCTGATCCGCCCGCACCGCTTTTCTCCCGCAAATTCCGCGATGACCTCGCGGAATTTTTCTTTGGACTTTGGACTTTGGACTTTAGACTTCCCCCGTGCCTGCCATCGAAGTCAACGGGCTGACCAAAGCCTTTCAGACCTACAAAAAACAGCCCGGATTCGCCGGCGCGGTCAAAGGCCTCTTCCGCCGCCACTACGAACAGACCCTCGCCGTCAACGACGTCAGCTTCCGCGTCGAGCCCGGCGAACTCGTCGGCTTTCTCGGCCCGAACGGCGCGGGCAAGACCACCACGCTCAAGATGCTCGCCGGCCTGCTCTACCCCACCGCCGGCACCGCCCAGGTCCTCGGCTACACCCCGTGGGAACGCCACGATGGCTACCGCCGCCAGTTCGCCCTGCTGCTCGGCCAGAAAAACCAGCTCTGGTGGGATCTCCCCGCCCGCGAATCCCTCGAGCTCAACGCCCGCATCTACGGCATCGCCCCCGAACAATTCACCCGCACCGTGGACGAACTCACCTCCATGCTCGCCTGCCGCGACAAGCTCAACGTCAACGTCCGCGAACTCTCCCTCGGCGAGCGCATGAAGATGGAGCTCATCGCCGCGCTGCTGCACCAGCCGAAAGTCCTGTTCCTCGACGAACCCACCATCGGCCTCGATGTCAGCGCGCAGAAAGTTGTCCGCGAATTCCTCCGCCACCACAACGCCACGCGCCGGACCACCATCCTGCTCACCAGCCATTACATGACCGACATCAAGGAGCTGTGCCAGCGCGTCATCATCATCGACCACGGCAAAATCTTCTTCGACGGCCAGCTCAGCGAAGTCCTCGACCGCTTTGCCGACCACAAACTCGTCACCATCCAGACCGAAGGCGGCAAAACCTTCCCCCCCGACACCCTCGCCAAGTTCGGCGAAGTCCTCGAACAGACTGCCGGCAGCATCAAATTCAAAGTGAAGCGCGACCGCGTCATCCCCGCCTGCAAAGCCCTCCTCGATGAACTCCCCGTCAGCGACATCGACATCCAGGAAGTCCCCATCGAAGACGTCATCCGCCAGATTTTCGCCCGATGAAAACAGAATTGCCCCTCGACCAAATCATCGTCGGCGATTGCCTCAAGGCGTTGCGGAAAATCCCGGATGCCAGCATTGACGCCTGTTTTGCCGACCCGCCGTTCAATCTCAACAAGCGTTACGGCAAACATGACGACGACATGGTGCGCGAGGAATATCTCGCGTGGTGCGAGCAGTGGATTCTCGAACTCGTGCGCGTGACCAAGCCCACCGGCAGCATTTTCCTGCACAACATCCCCAAGTGGCTCACTTATTATTCGGCCATCCTGAACCGCACCGCGCATTTCCGCCACTGGATCGCGTGGGATTCCATGAGCACGCCGCTGGGCAAGACGCTCATGCCGGCGCATTACGGGATTCTGTTTTACTCCAAATCGCCAAAAGGTTTTAAGTTCCACGAGATCCGCGCCCCGCACAAACGCTGCCGGCTCTGCCACGGCTTCCTCAAGGACTACGGCGGCAAGAAGGACATGATGCACGCCTTCGGCCAGCTCGTGAGCGACGCGTGGACGGACATCCACCGCATCAAGCACAACAAGCGCCGCGACGAACACCCCTGCCAGTTGCCCATCCACCTGCTGGAACGCGTCATCCTCATGAGCACCGACCCCGGCGACGTGGTGCTGGACCCGTTCCTCGGCACCGGCACGACGGCAATCGCGGCGAAACAGATGGGGCGGCATTACATCGGCATCGAGCTGGACGAAAACTACGCGCGCATCGCCCGCGAAAAGCTGGCGTTCACTTCCGAGACGAAGTTCAAAGGCCACTTCGCTTCCGTCTATCTCGGCAAGGTGCAGACCATCCGCGAGGTGGATGCAAAAAAAGTTTTTCCAGCGCAACTGACCAAGCAGCAGAAGCGGGACAAGAAAGCGAAGCCCGCGCCCGCTGCGTCAGTCGGCGAATTGGAACTGGAGTTGTCGGCCCGCCGCAAAGACAAGGCCGGTCGCTGAACCGGCCTCAAACCGTTGCCGGCTGCTTGCGCGAGAAGCGCGCCTGCAGTTTTTCCAGATACACGTAAACCACCGGCGTGATGTAGAGCGTGAGCAGTTGCGAGACGAGCAGCCCGCCCACCACGCACAGGCCCAGCGGCCGCCGCGATTCCGCGCCCGCCCCGAAGCCCAGCGCGATGGGCAGCGTGCCCATGAGCGCCGCCATCGTCGTCATCATGATGGGGCGGAATCGCAGCAGGCAGCCCTCGTAGATCGCTTCCGCCGGTTTCTTGCCCTTCTGCTGCGCGTCGAGCGCGAAGTCGATCATCATGATGGCGTTTTTCTTCACGATGCCCACGAGCATGATGAGGCCGACGAAACCATAGACGTTCAGGTCGAGGTGGAACAGCATCAGCGTGAGCAGCGCGCCGAAGCCCGCCGAGGGCAGGCCGGAAAGAATCGTGATCGGGTGGATGAAGCTTTCGTAGAGAATCCCCAGAATCAGGTAGATGACGAGGATGGACATGAGCAGCAGCACGCCCAGCCCTTGGAACGAGGATTGGAAAACCTGCGCCGCGCCCTGGAAACTCGCGGTGACGCTCGCAGGCATCTGGATTTCGCCCTGCAATTTCTGCACGCGTTCCACCGCCGTGCCGAGCGAGACGCCGGGCGCGAGGTTGAAGGAGATGGTCACCGCCGGGAGCTGGCCGATGTGCGAGATGCTCATCGGGCCGAGCGAGCGCGAGAGCCGGGCCACCGCGCCGAGCGGCACGAGCTTGCCGCTGCCGGAGCGGATGTAGAGCTGCGCCAGCGCCGCCGGGTCACGCTGGAACTGGTTTTCCACCTCGAGGATGACGAGGTATTGGTTCACGTCGGTGTAGATGGTCGAGACCTGCCGCTGCCCGTAGGCGTCGAACAGCGCGTTCTCAATCTGCTGCGCGGTCACGCCGAGCGCGGAGGCCTTGTCGCGGTCGATCTCCACGTTCACCTGCGGGTTGGCGATGAGCAGGTCGCTGGTCACATCCTGAAACTCCGGCAGCGTGGCCATCTGCTTCGTCAAGACCGGCGCCCACTGAAACAATTCCTTCGTGTCGGTGTCCTGCAGACTGAATTGATACTGCGCCTTGGTGAGCTGGCCGCCGATGCGGATGGCGGGCGGATTTTGCAGGTAGACGTTGAGGCCGGGGACTTGCGCGAACTGCGGGCGCAGTTTCTGGATGAGTTCGTTCACGCCCAGTTTGCGTTCCGCGCGCGGCTTGAGCTTCAGCAGAATCCGCCCGAGGTTGCCCTGCAAGCTCGACCCGCCCACGCCGATGGACGACATGACGTTGGCCACGTTCGGGTCGGCGGCGGCGATCTTGGCGACGGCCTGCTGGTGCTCGCGCATCGCCTCAAAGGAAATTCCCTGCGCGCCCTCGGTGAACCCGAAGACGAGGCCGGTGTCTTCGTCCGGGAAAAAACCCTTGGGGATTACGATGAACAGCCCCACCGTCGCCGCCAGCACCGCGAACGACACGGCGAGCGTCGGGCGCGGATGGCGCATCACGGTTTGCAACGTGCGGTCGTAGAGCCGGAGCATGCCGGCGAAGAAACGCTCGAAGGCGTTGTAAAGTTTGCCGTGCGGCTTGCCGTGCGCGGATTTCACGAACCGGCTCGCCAGCATCGGCGTCAGCGTCAGCGACACAAAGCCGGAGATGAGGATGGCGCAGACGATGGTCACCGCGAATTCGTGCAACAGCCGGCCGAGGATGCCGTGCATGAACAGCACCGGAATGAACACCGCCGCCAGCGACAGCGTCATCGAAATGATGGTGAAGCCGATTTCGCGCGAGCCGACCAGCGCGGCCTGCATCGGCGGCACGCCGTTCTCGATGTGGCGCACGATGTTTTCGAGCATCACGATGGCGTCGTCCACCACGAAGCCGACCGAAAGCGTCAGCGCCATCAGTGAAAGATTGTCGAGGCTGTAGCCGAGCAGCCCCATCGCGGCGAACGTGCCGACGATGGACATCGGCAGCGCCAAGCTGGGGATGACCGTGGCCGAGAGATTCCGCAGGAACAGGAAAATCACCAGCACGACCAGCGCGATGGTGAGCTTGAGCGTGAACTTCACGTCGGCGACGGACGCGCGGATGGTTTCCGAACGGTCGTGCAGGATGCCGATCTTGACCGAGGCGGGCAGCTTGGCCTCGAACTGCGGCAGCAACCGCTTGATGGCGTCCACGGTCTCGACGGTGTTGACGCCGGGCTGTTTCTGGATGGAGAGGATGACGGCGCGGGAATCGTTGAACCAGCTCGCGACCTTGTCGTTCTCCACGCTGTCGAAAACGCGCCCGAGCTCTTCAAGCCGGACGGGATTGCCGTTGCGATAGGTCACGATGATTGAACGATAGCCGGCGGCGTTCTGCAACTGGCCGTTCGCCTGCACCGTGAACGCCTGATGCCGCCCATACAGCGTGCCGGTGGGCAGGTTGACGTTTTGCGCGCCGATGGCTTTCTCCACCTCGTCGATGCCGATGCCGCGCGCCGCGAGCTTGTTCGGATCGACCTGCACGCGCACGGCGTATTGCTGCGACCCCATGATGTTCACCTGCGCCACGCCGCTGACCATCGAGATGCGCTGCGCCATCCAGGTGTCCGCGTATTCGTCCACCGCCGAGAGCGGCAACGTCGGCGAACTCACGGCGAGATACAGAATCGGCTGGTCGGCGGGATTGACCTTTTTGTAGGTCGGCGGCGCGGGCATGTCGGTGGGGAGCTGCTTCGCGGCGCGGGCGATGGCCGATTGCACGTCCTGCGCGGCAGCGTCGATGTCGCGGTCGAGGGAAAACTGGATGGTGATCTGCGAAATCCCCAGCACGCTGACCGACGACATCGAGTCAATGCCTGCGATGGCGGAGAATTGTTTTTCCAGCGGCGTCGCCACGGACGAAGCCATCGTCTCCGGGCTCGCGCCCGGCAGGTTGGCCGTGACCTGGATGGTGGGATAATCCACGTTCGGCAGATCGCTCACCGGCAGGAAGCGGTAGCTGATCGCGCCGAAGAGCAAGATGCCCGACATGACCAGCGTGGTCATCACGGGCCGGCGGATGAACAGTTCGGGAACGGTCATGGCGCGTTCGTCGCTGCGCTTCCGCCAATCGACGCCTTGGCGTTCACCTTCGTCCCCGGCACGAGCCGCAACTGCCCGTCAGTCACGACCGTTTCCCCCGCGCGCAAGCCGCCGGTCACGACCGTCTCGCCCGCCGTGGTGTCGCCGGTCTGCACGGGACGCAGCTCGACGGTCTGGTCGGCTTTCACGACGAACACGTATTGGCCGTTCTGTCCCGTTTGCACCGCCTGGCTCGCCACGACGACGGCGTTGGCGATTTCCGAAAGCGTCAGCGTCACCTCCACGAACTGGCCGGGCCACAGCTTGCCGTCGTCGTTCGCAAAGGTCGCGCGCAACTGGATCGTCCCCGTCGTCGGGTCAACGGTGTTGTCCACGAACGTCACTTCGCCTTGTGGCGCGGCGCCGGTCAGGCCGGCGAAGTTCACGGCGGTTTTGAGCGCGTGGGCGGCCATTTCGTTTTTGATCGGCGGCAAAAACCGCTCCGGCACGGCGAACGCGACGTAAATCGGGTGAATCTGGTTGATGAGCAGCAGCGCGTCGTCGGGCGACTTGACGATGTTGCCGGGGAAGGCGAGCTGCGCGCCGGTCACGCCGTCCATCGGCGCGCGGATTTCGCAGTAGGCCAGGTTCAACTCGTCCGCCTGCACCGTGGCGGCCAGCGTGTCGCGCGCGGCCCGGCTGGTGTCGTATTCCTCCTGCGGAATCAGTTTTTGGTCGTAAAGTTTTTGCGCGCGGGCGAATTGGATTTGCGCGTTTTCCAATTGCGCCTGGTCGCGGGCCAAAGCCGCCTGCGCGGGGCGCGGATCAATCGTGAAAAGCAGGTCGCCCTGCCTGACCGACCGGCCTTCCTGAAAATGCACGGCCTCGAGCCTGCCGGTGATCTGCGAACGCACCGTGACCTTGGCGACCGGGAGCACGTTGCCGACGGCAGTGAGTTGCGAGGGGATGGTTTTTGTCGCGGTCGGCGACGTCAAAACCGGGACGGGCGGGGCGGTTTTTGTTTTTTCCTTGCGGGAACAGCCGCACGGCAGCGCCAGCACCAACAGCAGCGCTGCCAGCCTGCCGCCGGAGGTCAGATTGAAGAACTTCATCGCTTATGAGACGTTTGGTCACCTGTCTGGGTAACTGCCCATCGAGAATGAATTCAAAACGCCTTTTTGCAAAGTAGTTTGTCGGGGCGGGCGCAGGCCAAACCTGCTGCCGGCGAAGTTCAGACCGCCAAGCCGATCAATCCTTGCGGCGCGCCGGCAGATAGATCGTGAAGGCCGTCCCCGCGCCAGCCTGGGTGTGGACGTGCAGCAGGCCCTTGGCGGCCTTGACCAGCCGCTGCACGATGCTCAGGCCGAGGCCCGTGCCGTTGCGGGTGGATTTGGTGGTGAAGTAGGCGTCAAAGATTTTCGGCAACACCTCCGCCGGAATCCCCGGCCCGGTGTCGCGCACCGTCAGCTTCAGCAGCGGCACGGTGTTGTCAAAACTCTCGATGTTCAGCCAGCGGTCATTCGGCCCGTCGTGAATCTGCGCCGGCGCGATCGGTTCGCCCAGCACTTCGCCGGACACTTCCACGCGATGCACCTGCTGCGTGCATTGGAACGCGTTCGTGCAGAGGTTCAGCAAAATCTGGATCAGGTCCGTGCCGTTCACGCCCACGGTGACGTCCTCGGCGAGCGGGGTGCAGGAAAATTCGTTGTTCTGCACGCTGGGATGCACGCGCACCAGTTCGGCGAGGTCGGTCAGCAACTGGTTCACGCCCACGATGGTCGAGGCTTCGGACTGGCGGCGCAGGAAGCCGAGATAGCGGCGGGAGATCTCGATGCAGTTCGTCACCTGCCGCGTGATGGTCTTGAGGTTGTCCTTGATGAACAGCAGGTCCTCGACCTCAAGCTGGTTCGCCACGCCGATGCGCTCGTTCATCATCTGGATGTAGCCGGAGATGACGGTGAGCGGGCTGTTGATGTCGTGGATGATGCTGGCGTAGATGTCGCCGCGCGTGCGGGAAATCTGCTCCTCGACCTTCTGGTTCTGGAGTTCCGCCATCAGATGGTTCAACTGCTCGGCGCTGTCCTGGATCTCGCCGGCGAGGGAGCGGCGATGGAAGGCGTTGCCCACGGCGGCGCGCATCGTGGCGATGTCGAACGGCTTGTTGATGTAATCGCTGGCGCGGAGGCGCAACGCCTGCCGCATCGTGTCCGCCGTCTCGAACGCCGTCATCATCACGACCTCGATGTGCGGGTCGATGAACTTGAGCCGTTCCAAAACCTCGATGCCGCTCATGCCGCCCATGCGGATGTCGAGCACGGCCACGTCAATGCGGTGCTGCTGCGCCAGCTCGATGGCCTGCCGCCCGTCGCTGGCGAGGAGCAGATTGTATTCGTCCTTGAACACCACGCGCAACGACAGGCGCGGCCCCTCCTCGTCGTCGCAGATGAGCAGCGTGCCGCGGAACGCCGGCGGCGGCTCGGTTGTCGGGGCGGCGGACATGAAAAATCTTGGGCGATGCTAACCGGATTGGGCCGCGCCTCAAGCAGAAAGGCGGCACCTGCAAAAAATCAAAACTAATCCGGCACCGTCAGTTCGCGCTCTTGCCGGCGACCGCCTGCTGCGGCAGGGAAATGCGCACGACGCCGTGCTGGCCGGCTTCGGTCGGGACGATTTCCAGTTTGCCGTTGTGCGTCTCGATGATGCGCTGGCTCACGGTGAGGCCGAGGCCGAGGCCGACGTTGCGGGTGGTGAAGAAGGGCGCGACGCCTTTCTGCGCCACCTCGGGCGTGAAGCCGTTGCCGTTGTCCTTGATCTCGATGTTGAGGGTCTGGGCCTTGCCGCTGGCGCTGCCGAGCGCGCTTTCGAGCAGCCGGATGCCGATCTGCGGGTCGGCGGGGTTGGATTGCAGGGCGTTGAGGATGATTTCGGAGAGCGCGTGCTTGAGCGCGGCGCGGTCGCCGGTGACGATGATGGGCTTGCCGGCGTCCTCGCATTTGAGGCGGGCGGTCTTGCCGGGCTGGTATTTCTGCGCCTCGGCGTAGGCTTCCTCGATGAGCGGCGCGAGCGGGAAGGCATCGTTGACGACCATGCCGTCGCGGGCGAGGAAGCGCATCTGGCTGGTGAGGCGGGAAATCCTTTTCACGCCGTCGGCGAGCGCGAGGTCGAGGGAGGCGCGGAATTCGGCGTCGCTGTAGCGGTCGGCGAGCAACTGCTGGTGCGTGGAGAGCGGAACGAGGGCGTTGCCGACTTCGTGGGCGATGCGGTCGGCCATGGTCTTGACGAGGCGGAGGTTGGAGGCCTCGACTTCGAGTTTTTTCAACTGCTCGCTCTGGGTGAGGTCTTCGACGACGAGCAGCGCGGCGGTGGGCAGGAGGGAATCGTGGCGTTGGAACGGAACGACGTTGATGCTGAACACCTGGTGGCGCGGCGAATTTTCGGGCTCGTATTTGAAGGTTTCCACGGCGGTGCCGGTCTTGAGGACCTGGTAGATTTTGCCGCCGAGGAGTTGCGGGAGGTCGGTGAATTCCAGATCGCCGGAGCGCATGCCGGTGCGGGCAAAGAGGCGGCGGGCGGTCTGGTTGGCGTGGAGGCGTGCAGGATGCCGAGATCGCGGCTGACGACGACGCAGGCGCTGCTCAATTCGCGCAGCACGTCGGCCATCATCTCGTTGTTGGCGGAGACCTGGTCGTGGAGCCAGATGTTCTTGATGGCGAGGCCGAGTTGCTCGAGCAGGTGGAAAATGAGTTCGAGTTCGTTGTTGGCGAGCGGTTCGCCGGTGAGGCGGCCGTCGAACACGGCGACGCCGATGAGGTTTTCGCGATCGAGGACGGGGACGGCGACCTGGGCGCCGAGGAGTTCAAATTCTTTCTGGGTCTCGATGTC
Source organism: Verrucomicrobiota bacterium (assembly GCA_026397895.1). Lineage (GTDB taxonomy): Bacteria > Verrucomicrobiota > Verrucomicrobiia > Limisphaerales > JAFMIX01 > JAFMIX01. Next base: position 19,349 of record JAPLTZ010000313.1, read on the forward strand.
GTTGCGGGCGCCGTCGCTGTTGCGGCGGCGGATGCGGCCGGCGCGGACGAGCTGGCCGCCGATGCCGACT
>JAPLTZ010000172.1 GCA_026397895.1 Verrucomicrobiota bacterium
GGCGGAAGGCACGCGGTTTCGGAATTCATTCCTGACGACCTCGATCTGCTGCGTGAGCCGGGCCTCGATTCTTTCCGGCCAATACGCGCGGCGCCATCACGTCAACGATTTCAAGACGCAGCTCGCGTCGCTGGCGAACACCTACCCGGTGCTGCTGCGGCAGAACGGCTACTACACCGGCTTCATCGGCAAGTGGGGCGTGGATGCGAACAACAAGGAATACCTGAGCCGGTGCGCGGCGGAATTTGATTTCTGGGCGGGCGCGACCGGGCAGTCGGCCTACTGGCACGCCGCGGATTGCAATTACATCACGAGCAACAACACGACCGACCGGACGAATTGTTTCTGCTCCTGCCCGCCGGCGGCGCAGAAGGGCGACGGCGTCACCAAGACCGGCCCGAACCCGACGCTGAAGAATCCGGTTCACGCGGAGACGGAATTCATGCCCGCGAAAATCCGTTCCTTCCTCGACGCGCGCGATGGCGGCAAGCCGTTCTGCCTCTCGGTCAGTTTCAAGGCGCCGCACGGGCCGATTGGCGGCTTCGCGCCGAGGTTCGCCAAGGATTTTGAGAACGAAAACATCCCCCGCCGCCCGAACGTGAACGAGCAGGAAGCCCTGCGGCAGCCGGCGTTTCTCCGCGCGTCGCTGCACGGCGACGACGGGCTGGAGCTGGCGCGGGACACGGAGTTGAACGGCCCGCGCAACCAGAAGTTCCGCCAGTATTACCGGCTGATCGAGGGCGTGGACTTTGCCGTCGGGGAAATCCTGAACGAACTGGCGAAGCGCGGCCTCGCCACCAACACCATCATCATCTTCACCTCGGACAACGGCTATTTCAGCGGCGAGCATGGCTTCCTCGGCAAGTGGTTCATGCACGAGGAATCGCTGCGCGCGCCGATGCTGGTGGCCGACCCGCGCGCGCCGGCGGCGCAGAAGGGACAGACCTGCGACGAGATGGTGCTGAACGTTGACGTGGGGCCGACTATTCTGGATTTTGCCGGCGTGAAGATTCCCGCCGTGATGCAGGGGCAGAGCATGTTGCCGTTGCTCGCTGCGCCGACGCGGCATTTCCGCGACGAATTTTTCTACGAACACCTGTTTGAGTTCGCGCCCAAGCCGCCGAATCACATCGAGCGTTCCGAGGGGCTGCGCACCGCGGACTGGAAATACACGCTCTACGTGGATCAGACCGGCCCGGCGCGGAAGGAGCTTTACCACATCAGCGCCGACCCGTTCGAGACGAACAACCTCGCCGCCGACCCGCAGCAAAAGTCGCGGTTGGAGGCGATGAGCAAACGCCATCTGGAAATGCGCAAGGAGCTGAAATGAAATTGCGCATCGCGATCGCCGTTCTCGCCCTCGGCTGGTTGGCAGCGCCGTCCTGTGCGCTGGCCGCCGCCGAGCCGCGGCCCAACATCGTCCTCATCATCGCCGACGACCTCGGCGCGGAAGACGTGGGCGTGTATGGCAACAAAGGCGTCCACACGCCCAACCTCGACCAGCTTGCGCGCGACGGGATGCGCTTCACCCGCGCCTTCAACTCGTGCATCTCGTGCAGTCCGAGCCGGTGCAGCATCATCACGGGCCATTACCCGCACAGCACCGGCGCGGAGATGCTGCACATGCCGTTGCCGAAAGAGCAGGTCACGTTCGTCGAGAAACTCAAGGCCGCCGGCTACTGGACGGCGCAGTCGGGCAAATGGCATCTGGGCAATTTCGTGAAAGACCGTTTCGATGTCGTCGACAGCGACGTCAAGCCCGCGCCCGCCGGCGACGACGATGGCAGCGGCTGTGTGAAATGGATTTCAACGCTCCGGCAGCGGCCCAAAGACAAGCCGTTTTTCCTGTGGCTCGCCTCGATTGACCCGCACCGTCCGTATTTTGAAGGCACGCTGGCCGTGCCGCACACGCCGGACGGCAAGGTGGTCGCCGAATTGAAGGCGCAGGGCGTGTTGGACAGCACGGTGATTTTTTTCGTCACGGACAACGGTCGGCCGTTTCCGCGCTGCAAGGTGAGCGTGTATGACAGCGGCATCCAATCGCCGCTGCTGGTTCGGTGGCCCGGCCACATCAAGCCCGGCGGCGTGAGCGCGAGCCTGACGAGTTCGGTTGACCTCGCGCCGACAATCCTTGAGCTCGCCGGGCTGCCGGCGGTGCCGACGTTTCAGGGAAAATCTTTCGCGCGGCTGCTGGCCGAGCCGACGGCGACGATTCGCGACCGCGTTTTCGCCGAACACAACTGGCACGATTACGCCGGCTGCGAGCGGTCGGTGCGGACGGCGCAGTTCAAATACATCCGCAACTTCTGGCCCGACCTGCCCGGCACGCCGGCGGAGAACGACAACCCCACCATTGACGAGATGCGCCGGCTGCGCGACGCCGGCAAGCTGACGCCCGCGCAGATGAATTGCTTCATCACGCCGCGCCCGGCGGAGGAATTGTATGACGTGGTCGCCGACCCGCAGGAGTTGAACAGCCTCGCCGCCGACCCGCGGCACGCCGCCGCGCTCACGGAGTTGCGCGGGATGCTGGACGAGTGGCGGAGCGAGACGGCCGACTTCGTGCGGTCGCCGCGCCCGGCGGATGATTTCAACCGCGTGACCGGCAAGGCGCTGCCGGGAGTGAGCATCGGCAAGCCGCCGAAGCTGACCGGCGAAAAGCAATTCGCGCCGGGCGCGAAGCCCG
>JAPLTZ010000248.1 GCA_026397895.1 Verrucomicrobiota bacterium
CCCTTGAACTGCAACACCGCCGGATCGAAACTCACGTTCAAGCCCAAGCCGCTCTCGTCGCCCTGCGCTTCCAAAAGCACGCTGACCGTGTTGTCCAGTCCGCCCTTGAACTCCGCCTTGCTGAACTGAATCGTCCGCGCGGTCGCCGCCGCCGGCTGCGCCGGCGCCTTCGCCAAAACCGGATTCGGTGCCACGCCCGCGAGCGAGAGCGGGTCCGCGCCCACCGCGTAACGCGCCGCCTGCACCCAATCCGCCACCGTCAGCACGCCATCGCCGCCCGTGCCGCGCGGCGCGCAATCCGCGCGCTTGAATTCGTCGCCCGCCGCCGGCGTGTCCAGCGCCGCCACGAACCGGCCGAGCTGGTTCACGTCCTGCACGTCCACGAGATGATCGCCGCCGGGCCGCGGATTCACGTCCGCCGCATACGACCCCGGCGCGACCGTCACGCCGCCCGCGTCAAAGCCCGCCGGCAAAACCTGGTTCGCCGCGTCCACCACCAGCAACGCCGCCGGCGAATTCGTGAAGCTCACCGCCGTCGTGTTCGTCGCCGCGACCAGCCGCGCGAGAAAATTCAAATTCAACAGCCGCACATCGCCGCCCGTAAAATTACCGGACAACAACGCCACACCCAGCCGCCCCTGCCCCGCCTGATTCGTGTTCACAAAAAACGAGCCTGTCGTCACACCCGCCGCCAACGCGCCCGCGCCGAGCGTCGCGTTGGAAAAGACCAGCGTCGCCGGATCGAACGCCACGCTGAACTGCACCGCGCCCTCGCCGCCGACCGACGCGAGGTTCACCGGCACGCTGACCGCCGCGCCCGCGTTCGCGTTCGTCGTGCCCGCGTAAATCCGCGTCAGCACCGTCAGCGTCGCCGCCGCGCTCGTCACGTTGCCGACCTCGTTCGTCACTGTCACGTCGTAGCCCGCCGCGTCCGCCGCCGCCACGTTGCTCAAGGTCAGCGTCGCCGTCGTCGCGCCGAAAATGTTACCACCGTCGGTCAGATTGTTTCCATTCCGGCGCCACTGGTAGAGCGAGGGCGACCCGCTGATGCCCACCGTGAACGTCGCCGTCGTGCCCGCGTAATTCGTCCGGCTCGCCGGCTGGCCCGCGATCGTCGGCGGCGTGATGACCGTCAGCGTCGCGACCACGCTCGTCATGCGCGCCGCGGTGTTCGTGATGACCACGTCGTAATTTCCCATGCTTGCCGCCGCCGAGACGTTCGTCAGCGTCAACGTCGCCGTGCCCGAGCCGGCGACGCCCGCGCCGTCGGCCAGATTCACTCCGCCTTTGCGCCAGCGGTAGACCAGCGCCGTCGTGCCGCCCGCCGTGACGCTGAACGTCGCCGTCGTCGCCGGCATGTTCGTGCGGCTCGCCGGCTGGCTCGTGATGAACGGGTCGAGCACCTTGAACGCGACCACCGCGCTCGTCACGGCGCCCGCCGCGTTGGTGACGAGCACGTCGTAGTTCGCCGCGTTCGCGGTCGTCACGTTCGTCAGCGTCAGCGTCGCCGTGGCCGAACCGGCGATGCCGGTGGCGTCGGCGAGGTTCGCGCCGTTCTTGCGCCAGCGATAAACGGAAGGCGACCCGCTCACGCCGACGGTGAACACCGCCGTCGTCTTCGCGTTGTTCGTGAGGCCGACGGGCTGGTTGGTGATGCCCGGCGGCGTGATGACCGTCAAAGTCGCCACCGCGCTCGTGACGTTGCTCGCGGCATTCGCCACGACCACGCTGTAGCCCGCCATGTCGGGCGGGGTGACGTTGCTCAACGTCAAAATTTCCGTCGTCGCGCCGGAAATGTTGCCGCCGTCCACAAGGTTCGTGCCGCCCTTGCGCCACTGGCAGGCGCAGGGCGAACCGCTGTTTTTCACCGTGAAGGTCGCGATGGTGCCGAGGTTGTTGGTGCGGCTGGCCGGCTGGTTCGTGATGCTCGGCGGCGTGATGACGGTCAGCACGGCGACGATGCTGGTGGCGCGCCCGGCGGCGTTGGTGATGAGCACGTCGAAGTTTCCGGCAGTTGTTGCCGAAACATTCGTCAACGTCAGCGTCGGCGTGCCGGAGCCGGCGATGCCGGTGCCGTCGGCGAGGTTCACGCCGGCTTTGCGCCAACGATAGACCGAGGGCGAGCCGCCCGCGCCGACGGTGAAGGCGGCGGTCGTCCCGGCGTTGTTCGTGATGCTGACCGGCTGGTTCGTGATGGTCGGCGGCGTGATGACGGTGAGGTTCGCCACGGCGCAAAACATTTCCGGCGTCCGCCAGATCCACGCCGCCCTTGCGCCACTGATACACAACGGGCGAGCCGGTGTATTTCACGGTGAACGTCGCGGTCGTGCCGGCGTTGTTCGTGCGGCTGGCGGGCTGGTTGGTGATGACCGGCGGCGTGATGACGGTGAGCACGGCGACGAGACTGGTCGTGCCGCCGGCGGCGTTGGTGAGGACGACATCGTAATTGCCGGCGGTGGCGGCGAGGACGTTGGTGAGCCGCAAGGTCGCCGTGCCGGAGCCGGAGACGCCCGCACCGTCGGCGAGGTTCACCCCGGCTTTGCGCCAGCGATAAATCGCCGGCGAGCCGCTCGCGCCGACGGTGAAGATTTCGGGCGCGCCGGAATTGTTGGTGCGGCTGGCGGGCTGGTTCGTAACGGACGGCGGCGTGATGACGGTGAGCAGCGCGACGGCGCTGGTGACGTTGCTGGCAAGGTTGGCGACGGTGACGTCGTAACCCGCGGCATCGAGGGCGGTGACGTTGCTCAACGTCAGCGTCGTGGTGGTCGCGCCGAAAATGTATCCGCCGTCGGCGAGGTTTGTTCCGCCTTTGCGCCAGTGGTAGAGCGAGGGCGAGCCGCTGTGCTTGACGGTGAACGTCGCAGTCGTGCCTTGATTGTTGGTGCGGCTCGCGGGCTGGTTGGTGATGGCGGGCGGGACGATGACCGTCAGCGCCGCGACGCTGCTGGTGACGCTGCCGGCGGCGTTGGTGAGGACGACGTCGTAATTCGTCGCGCTGGCGACGGTGAGGTTGGTGAGCGTGAGCGTGGGCGTGGCAGAGCCGGCGATGCCGGTGCCGTCGGCGAGGTTCACGCCGGCTTTGCGCCAGCGATAGACCGCCGGCGAGCCGCCCGCGCCGACGGTGAAGGTGGCGGTGGCGCCGAGGCTGTTGGTGCGGCTGGCGGGCTGACTGGTGATGGCGGGCGGCAGAATCACGGTGAGCGTGGCGACGGCGCTGGTCACGACGCCCTGCGAGTTGGAGAGCACGACGCTGTAATTGGTCGCGTCGCTGGCGGCGACGTTGGCGATGGCGAGGGTCGGCGTGGTGCAGCCGGAGATGTTTCCGCCGTTGTTCAAATTGACTCCGCCTTTGCGCCAGCGGTAGGCCGGGGTCGGCGTGCCGGTGGCGGTGACGGTGAAGGTGGCGGCGGTGCCGGCGAGGTTGGTGCGGCTGGCGGGCGGCACGGTGACGGCGGGCGGGGTGTTGACGACGACGCCGGGATTGACGGTGATAGTGAAGGTGCGGGTGTCGCCGTCGCCACTGCAGATGCCGTCCCACACATTGACGGTGACGGAATATGTTCCCGCCGTCGTCGGCGTGCCGGAGATGTTGCCGATGTAATTGAACGAGGGGTTCATCGCCAGAGACAGCCCGGGCGCGATCTGGAACGGCGATTGGGAACACGACCAGCCGGTCGCGCCCTGCCAGTTTTGCGTCACCTGCCACGACGAGACCGATCCGGCGTGGCCGCCGGAATAAGTCACCGCGCCGGAATACGGCGTGCCGACGGTAGCGGCGGCGGGCGTGGACAGAGACGATGCCGCCGAAACCGCGTGATGCCCCAACCCAAACACCGCCGCCGCGCCCGCGAGCTTCAGCACGATGGCCCACGCCGAGGGCGTGAATCCCTGCGTGACGACGGGCAAGGCCGTCCGCAGCATCGGCAGCACTTGCAATGCGCCGGCGAGCAGCAGCGGGAGGGTTTTGGCGAGACGTTGTTTCATGGGACGGCGATCAATCATTCTTCGTGGGTGTCAGCACGACGTAGGTGGGCAGGCCCAGAACGTTGAACTTGTCCAAAACTTCACGCGCGGGGGATTCGTTCGGGCGTTCGGCCTCGTATTTCACCACGATGAAATTTTCCAACTGCTTCAACACGTCCGGCTGGTTGAAAACGGTTTCATCCATCGCCAGACAGTTCTTGCACCAGCTCGCCTTGAAATCCACGAACACGGACTTGCCTTCCGCCTGCGCCTGCGCGAGCGCGCGGGTCAAAGTCTGGTTCGCGTCTGCCTTCGGTGTCGCGGCGTTCGCGCCGCCGGGCGCGCCGGCCAGCGCGGTGCTGGCGCGGGAAGATTTAAGCAGGCCATACGCCGTGTGGCCGTAGTAAAACGCGAAGAGCACGATCAGCACGCCGAAGCCGTATTTCACCTTCGCCATCCACTTGCCCGGCTTGGGCAGGAACGCCAGGCTCGCGCCGGCGAACGGCCACGGCAGCGCCATCCCGAAACCGAGCAGGAACGGCAGGCCCAGCCCGATGACCATGCCTTTGCTGTAGAGGTCGGTCGAAAGCAGCAGCACGGAAATCACCACCGGCGCGACGCACGCGCCCGCCAGCAACGCCGCCACTGCGCCGAGCGTGAAGGCCACGAGCGTGATGCTCTTGGACTGGCCGCCGCCGGCGCTGATGCCGCTGCTGAACCGCGAGAAATCCAGGCTGATGACATCGAACATCGCCAGCGCCATGACCACGAACACGAGCGCGATGCCGACGTTGAACCACACCGAGGAATTGAGCGCGCCAAACTTGGAGCCGGTCAGCACCACGACCAGCCCGAGCACGCCGTAGACGAGCGCCATGCCCGCGCCGTAGACCGCGCCGTTGAGGAAGCCGCGCCCGCGCGACTTGGCCTGCGAGCCGGCGCCGATGATGGCGAGGTTGATGGGGATGAGCGGCAGCACGCAGGGCGTGAGGTTCAGCCCCAGCCCGCCGAGGACGATGAGCAGGAGCGTCAGCACCATGCCGGCTTTTTTAAACTTGGCGAGCGGGTCGTCCGCCGCCTGGCCTTTGGCTGACGCGTCGAGGAAGGCGAGGAACTCGCCGGATTTCATGTAGCCGGTCTGCTGGCCGACGACCTTGAATTTTTTGACGGTGCCGCCCAAAACTTCGCCCGTGTTCGCCGCCGCCACGGCGGGCGCGCCGGCGGTGACTTCGGCGAACTGGCCGTTCGCGCCGGCGGCAAAAACGCGCTGCTCGGGGAAGAAGCACGCGGTGTTGCTGCAACCCTGAAACTTCACGATGAGATTGCCGGTGAAGGCGGCGCCCAGATTCAGATCGGCGGTGAAGGATTCGGCATACACGGGCTTCTCGCGCCCGGTCGCCTTGTCCAGATGCGGCACCGGCACGGGAATGTTGGCGGGAGTCAGCGCGGTGCCGTCGGCGGTTTCAAAATGCAGCCGCTCGGCGTAGAGCACGCAGTCGGGCGGGACGGTGAAGCTGAAGCGGGCGACGGTTTCGCCGGCGATCTGATTCCGGCCGGCGGTGATGCCGAACGGACTGCGCTGCTTGGCGGCTTCGGCGGACACCAGTGAGACGAGCAACAATGCGAGCGACAGGAGATGTTTTGTTTTCATGGTGTGAGCAGGTTTGTGTTGTGTGATCAGTTGCAGCCGCAGCCGCCGCCGCCCACGCCGCGGCCGCCGGAAGCGGCCTCGCGCGAGAAGAAGATGTGTTCGTCCTGGCCGACGCCGAGCGGGTCGCGGTCGCCGCGCATGGTGTAGTCGGCGAGGGTGCCGCGTTGCCAGGGTTTGACGTGCTGGCAGCCGGTGCCGAGGAACAGCAGGCCGCCGCCGAGCGCGAGGAGGATGAGTTTGGTTTTCATGTTGGGAAAATTATTTGGCGAGAAGGGACTCGATCTGTTTGATGTATTCCTTCTTGCTGGCTTCGCCGTGGAAGCCGGCATGGGCGAACCGCACCTTGCCTTCGCGGTCGATGACGAAGGAGCTGGGCATGGTGCCGATCTCGACGGTGTCCACGAGCTTCTGCTTGGCGTCGCGGACGACGGCGAAGCTGGCGGCGTTTTCCTTGAGGAACGCGTCCTTGTCGGAGGCGTTTTCATCCACGTTGACGGCGAGAATGACGAGGCCTTGGCCGGCGTATTGCTTTTGGAGCTCGTTCATGGCGGGGAAGGATTCCTTGCACGGGCCGCACCACGAGGCCCAGAAGTCCACAATGACGACCTTGCCTTTGAGGTCGGGCAGATTGCCTTCGAGCTTGAAGCCGGCGAGGTCGGGGAAGGCTTCGCCGACTTTCACGCCGGCGAAGGCGCTGGCGGCGAGGCCGGCGAGGAGGGCGAGGGCGAGGATGCGAGTTTTGAGAGTTTTCATGTTGGTGTTTGGTTGATGGTGGTTGCGGTTGTTCAGAACCAGATGCGCGCGCCGACGGTGAAGACATTGGCGGACGGGTAGGCGGTCGCGGACGTGACGCCGTCGAGGCCTTCCATGATGTAGCGTTTGTAGGTGGCGTCGAGGGATACGTGCTTGTGGACGCGCCAGCTCACGTTGATGCCGTAGCTGAAGGTCTGCATCTCGGACAGCCGGTAGTCGGGCGAGAAATACTGCGGCGGGTTGCTGAAGTCGGGCATCATCTCCATGTAGAAGTTCGCCGCGCTCTGCCGGTAGTAGCGGAATGAGGGCGAGATGACGAGCTGCTTGCCGATTTTCTGATACCACGCGAGGCTGATGGTGTGGGCGTTGATGCCAAAGGTGTCGTGGTAGAAGCGATACGAGCCTTCCACGCTGGCGTTGAGCGGCGTGATGAATTGCGTGAGCGAGGCGTAGCCGATGTATTTGTTCTTGTGGCCGGGGCGGTGCTCGAAGGCGCCGGAGGGATTTTCGGCATCGGTCTGCAGGGCGTTCGCGGCGATGATGTAGCGGTAGGGGTCGGCCATGTAGCCGTAGGCGTTGCCGAAAGTGAAGTTGAGGGTGAGCAGGGTCTTCGGGCCGAGCAACTGGTTGACACCGATCAGGAAGTCATCGCTGACCTTGTTGCGCCATTTGCCGAGGTCGTCGTGGGACTGGTCGGTGGAGCGCGACCAGCCGAGATTCAGCGTGGTGTTCTTGTCGTTAAAATCCACCGAGTAATTCAGCGCGGTGCCCAGCGAGCCGTAATCGCTCTCGTGGCTGTAGGAAACCTGCGGCGTGATGTGATGCCGCCCGAAGGAGAAAGTCGGCTCCAGCATCACCGACCAGCGGAAGTCCTTCATCTCGGTCAACGGCACGGAGGTGTTGTTGGTGTTGCCGGCGGGCGGCAGCACTTCGGGAAGGTAAAAATACTTGTGGGCGGGTGCCGCGCCGGTGGGCGTCGCGCCGGAGATGGTGTCGAACACCACTTCGCCCTTGAGCTCGAGGTGGGGATTCAGCGACACATCAAACAGCGCCGAGTGCGTGGTGATGGCGATGCGGTTATCGTCCTCCTTGTAATACTCGTAGCGATAGTCCACGTGATCCTCGGCGCGCGCGCGGCTCAACGGCAGCAGCGGCAGGCTCAGCGCCAGCGTCAACGCCGGCAGCCGTCCGCTCCAGCCGGCGGGGGCAAACGCGTTCGACCGGGAGGTGTTTGGCAAAATGTTTTGTTCGCTTGATTGCATCATACGGGAGCAACCATACCGCGCCGGAAATTAAAAAACGGACGCGTGAAGATTAAAAAAAATATATCTGCGCCCGCCGCCGGGATTTTGCGGACGCAAAAAATCCCCTCCCCGCCAACAGCAAGCGGAGAGGGGAACGGGAGAGAAACAACCCTAACTCTCACCGAAATCTCAAGGCATGACCATCACCCGGTAGAACCGCCCCGGACTGGCCACGGCGTCGGACACCGTGATGGTGCCGGCGGTGGCGGGCGGCGGCACATTCGTCAGCACGCCCCAGCCGGCCAGCCCCGGACTGCCGTTGGTCAGCACCGTGTTGGTCAGCCCCACCACCGGAATGAAGGAAAAAAGAAACCGGCCCGGCGCGGCCGCCGGCGGCGGCACGGCCAGCGGTTGCGGCGGCGCGCTCACATTCAACACCGCCGCCGCGCTCAGCGCGTTCCCCGCGCTGTTCATGACGGAAACGGTGTAGCTGCCCGCATCGGCGGCGCGGGTCCGCAGAAGGTTGAAGCTGCTGCCGGTGCCGCCCGGGATGTTCACGTTGTTCTTCAGCCATTGATAACTGAACGGCCCCGTGCCGCTCGCGGCGACCGAGAACGTCACCGGCTGGCCGGCGGTGACGGTCGCCCCGGCCGGCGGCGTGACGATGACCGGCGGCGCGGCGGTGACGACGAGCGTGACGGAATAGGTGGCCGCCACGGCGGTGTTGGAGACGATCACCGAATAAGTTCCCGCGCTGCCGAGCAGCACGTTGTTCGTGGTGAACGACGTGCCGGTCGCGCCCGCGATGTCCACGCCCTTGAACTGCCAGCGGTAGCTCAACGCCTGCGGGCTGGCGGCGCTGACCGTGAACGTGATGTTCGACCCGACCTTGTTCGTCTGGTTGCCCGGCGGCACGACCACCGTGAGCGCGGCGGTGTTGGAGACGATGCCGCTGCTGTTCGTGGCCAGCACTGTGTAACTGGCGGCGTCGGCGAGCTGCACGTTCACCTTCTGGAAACTTCCAATAAAATCCCGGCGTCGGCGTCCCGCTCGCCGCCGCGGTGAACGTCGCCGTGCTGCCGGCGGTGCGGATCTGATTCGTGGGACTGGTCGTGAAGACCGGCGCGGAATTCGCGCCGGGATTCACCGTGATGGTGAAGGTGCGCGTGTCGCTGTCGCTGCTGCAGTTGCCGGCCCAGACGTTGACGGTGACGCTGTAAGTCCCCGCCGTCGTCGGCGTGCCGGTGATGGCGCCGATGTATTTGAACGTGGGATTCATCGTCAGAGTCAGCCCCGGCGCGATCTGGAACGGCGACTGCGAACACGTCCAGCCCGTGGCCCCCTGCCAGTTTTGCGTCACCTGCCACGACTGCACGCTGCTGGCGTGGCCGCCGGAATAAGTCGTCGCCCCGGTGTAAGCCACACCCACGGTGGCGGCGGCGGGCGCGGAAAGAGACGACGCCGCCGAAACCGCATGATGCCCCAACCCGAACACCGCCGCCGCGCCCGCCAGCTTCAGCACGATGGCCCACGCGGTCGGCGCGCCCTCCGCAGTGACCACCGGCAGGACGGCGCGCAACATCGGCATGAGTTGCAAAGCGCCGGCCAGGAGCAGCGAAAGGGTTTGCGGCAGGACGCGGGAGACCGTGGAGATTTTTGCCCGGAAGAAATTTTCTTTTTGCATCATACGGCGGCAACCCTACCGCCCCCGATGTAAAAAAACCGCCGCGCAAAAATTAAAAAAAAGTTATCCGCGCCCGCACTGCTACTCCTCGCGCACGACGAATCCGTGGCCGCGCACGGTGTGGACGAGCGGCTTCGCGCCGGGGCGGTTGATTTTCCGGCGAAGGTGGTTCACGTAGACATTCACCACGTTCGTCTTGGCATCGAAGCTGTCATTCCAGACGTGCTCGATGATCGCCGTCTTGCTCACCGGGTTGGGTGCGGCGCTCATCAACTGTTCCAGCAGCGAATATTCCCGCCGCGTCAGCTCGATCGGTTCGCCGCCGCGCGCGGCGGTGTGCGCCACCGTGTCCAGCTCCAGATCCGCCACGCGCAGGAGGTTCGTGCTGTTGGGCCGCTGCCGCCGCAACTGCGCCCGCAGCCGCGCGCACAGCTCGGAGATGGAAAACGGCTTGGCCAGATAATCGTCCCCGCCCGCGTCCAGCCCGCGCACCCGGTCCGCCACCTCGGCGCGCGCCGCGAGGAAAATCACCGGCGTGTTGATGCCCTTGCGCCGGAGCAGGCGCACCACCGTGATGCCGTCCTTGCCGGGCATCATCACATCCAGCAACAGCGCGTCGTAGGGATTGATCTCCGCCAGCCAGAGCGCCTCGTCGCCGTCCGCCGCCACATCCACCGAATAACCCTCCGCCGTCAGACCCAGACGGAGATGTTCGGCCACCTTGGCAATGTCTTCGGCAAGCAGGATGCGCATTAGGGAACGATTTGCACCCGGTAGAACCGCGCCGGGCCGGCCACCGTGTCGGTCACGGTGATGCTGCTGGCGGTCGCGGGCGGCGGGACATTCGTCAGCGGATTCCACGCGCCGCCCGCCGCCGCGCCGTTGGTCAGCACCGTGTTCGTCAGCCCCACGACCGGGGTGAACGTGAAAAGAAACTGCCCGCCCTGCGGCATCGGCGGGCCGCCCACCACCGGCGGCGGCGGCGCGTTCACCGTCAACGTGGCGGCGGGCGAACTGGTGATGCTGCCGGCCACGTTGGTGATGACGACGGTGAAACTGCCGGCGTCGCTCAACCGCGCGTTGGCGATGGCGTAATTCGTGCCCGTCGCGCCGGGAATGTTGTTGGTGCCGTTTTTGCGCCACTGATAACTCAACGGCGCGGTGCCGCCCGCCGTGACGCTGAAGCTGGCGGGTTGGCCGGCGAGGTTGGTGAGGCTGGCAGGTTGATTGGTGATGACGGGGGCCACGCCGCTGGCGCTGATTGTCAGGACGGCGGGCGCGCTGGTGAAGCTGCCGGCGGTGTTGGTGATAACGACGAGGAAGCTGCCGGCGTTCGTGGGTTGCGCGTTGGTGAGGGTGTAGCTGGCGTTGGTCGCGCCGGCGATGATGTTGGTGGCATTGAAACGCCACTGGTAAGTCAGCGGCAGCGGCCCGGCGGTGATGGTGAAAACGACGTTGCTGCCTGACGAAACGTTATTGCTGGCTGGCAAAGGAGCCGGCGTCGGCAGGATGATAAATGTCACGTTGGTCGTTACAGGAATCTCACTCTGGTATCCAGCGGTCACGCTCACAACCGTGCTATTCGTCGTCGCCGTTGGTTTACCAGAGAACAGGCCATAAACATTCCCGTAGGTGTAAGGCGAATTATCAACGGTGGTCAAAGTCACTCCTGCCGGTATCGCACCGGTTGTGCTAGATAGAAAAAAGACTCCTGGATCGGTTCTCAAAAGGTTTGTAATCGTGGCCTTGAAAACTAAAGGCACGGCAACAAAACCGGTCACAGAATTTGCACAGTTGAAGTATGGAGCAGTAGCCCCAGATACCGTGTCATAAGCACCTAGCGCCGCAGCGCCCACGCCCAATTGAAGAATGTAGGCCCAAACCGACGGGACAAGACCTTGGGCTTGCATCGGGATGACGTTGCGAAGCATGGGCATCACTTGCAACGCCGTCGCCAGAAACAGGGTTGGGATTCTAAGTTTCTTCATGGGTCAAAATCAGTTGCAACCGCAGCCGCCGCCGCCCACGCCGCCGCCGCCGTTGGAGGCTTCGCGCGAGAACCAGATGTGTTCCGCCTGCGCGGTGCGGAGCGGATCGCGGTCGGCGCGCATGGTGTAATCGGCCATAGTTCCACGTTGCCACGGTTGGACGTTTTCGCAACCGCTGGTGATGAGCAGCAGCGCGGCGAGCGGCAACAGGCCGAGCCAGCGGCGGGGGAGAAAAATGGGTTTCATAAAGCTTGGTCAGGTCGGGCCATCAGAAAAAGAAGCGCAGGCCGATGGTGTAGATGTTGGCGTTGGGATAGGCGCTCGCGGCGGTGGCGCTGTCGAGGGCATACATTTCGTAGCGGTGATAACCGAGGTCGAGCGTGAGCCATTCCCGGATGAAAACGCTGGCTTGCAGCCCGTAGGTCAGGCTGATGAATTTGGACAGCCGGTAATCGGCGGAGTAATACTGCGGCCGCGCCGGGTTGCCGTCGCTGGGGAAAAATCCCGGCACGCTGCCACGGTAGAAATCCGCCTCGGATTGTTCGTAAAACCGGAAGATGGGGGACAGCACCAGATATTTGCCAATTTTCTGATTCCACGTCACCGACGCGGTATGGCTGAAAATCCCGTAGGAATCATGGTAGAAGCGGTAGGATAATTCCGCGCTGGCGTTCACCGGGTCGAAGAAATGGGTCAGCGTCGTTTGCAAGACCTCCTTGTCGCGGTGACCGGGACGATTCTCCGGGAAGGCGAATGAAATGGGCAGCCAGCTATCAAACTGAATCAGCTTGTATGGATCGCTCAAATAGCCGTTCTCGGTGCCGTAGGTGAAGTCGGCGGTCAAGATGGTCTTGGGCGAGAGCAGTTGGGAAACGCCGATGATGAAATCGGTGGCGTCCTTGTGCCGGTAATCGGATTTGAGCAGCACGCGGTCGAAGTTGTGGGAGACGCCGAGCAGCAGCGTGGTGTTCTTGTTGTTGAACTCGATGGCGTCGGTCAGGGCCGTGCCGGCAGAAATGTAATCGCTCTCCTTGCTGTATGAACCTTGCGCCGAAAGTGTGTGCCGCCCCAGATGCACGTCGAAGGAAAGATTTCCAGCGCGCCGGTTATCGTGCAGCTTTTTCACCGGCACCTTGTCGCTGCCTGCCAACGGCGGCGCACCGGTCGGGGACGAACCGGAAATGGCGTCATACACGACCTGGCCCTTGACGGTGACGATGTCGGTGAGTTTTTTCTCGAACAGGGCAGAATGGGTTTCCACCGCGATGCGGTCGCCCTCCTCCTGGTAATACTCGTAGCGATAATCCACGTGGTCATCGGCGCGGGCACGCCCGGCGAGGGCGCACGGCAGCAGCGCGTCGAGGCCGAGTCGCACAAAACTTTTTTGGAGTGCGGCGGGAAGCGCAGCGCCACGCCGCTTTGGAAACGCGGCCCGCAGCCAAAAAGCGGTGTCGCCGCTGCGCTCTGCCACCGCAGTCCAAAATCTTCGCGCCTTCGCACCTTCGCGTCTTGGCGTTGAATTCCCGTTTGCTGATTCGGGGCTGGTCATGGCGGCGGACGGTTTCATTTGTCGGGCATCAGGACGATGTAGGTGGGCAGGCCCAGCACGCCGAAGTAATCCAGCACCTCCTTGGCGGGCGATTCATTCGGGCGTTCGGCCTGATATTTGATGACGACGAAATTCTCCAGTTCGCGCCGCACCTCGTCCTTGGGGAAGACGGCGGTCTCCATGGCGAGGCAGTTCTTGCACCAACTGGCCTGAAAATCAATGAGCACGCGGTGACCGTCCCGCCGGGCGTGAGCCAGCGCGCGGGTGAGCGACTGGTTGGCCCCGACGAGGGGCACGCCCACGCCGGGCGCGGCGGCGAGGTCTGTGACGGGATGCGCCGGGCGCAGTAAACGCCGAACCCCAGGATCAAAACGCCGAAGCCGGCCTTCACCCGCGTCATCCACTTGCCCGGTTTCGGCAGCAGCGTGAGGCTCGCGCCGGCGAACGGCCACGGCAGCGCCATGCCGATGCCCAGCAGGAACGGCAGCGCCAGCCCGATGACGCGCCCCTTGGCATACAGATCCGCCGCGAACAGCAGCACGGAAATCACCACCGGCGCCACGCACGCGCCCGCCAGCAGCGCCGCCATCCCGCCGAACAAAAAGGCGGCCACCGACCGGCTGCGGCCCGCGCCGTTGAAATCGCCCCAGCGGCCGCCGAGCCGCGAGAAATCCAGGTTCAGCACGCCGAACATGGCCAGCGCCAGCACGCCGAAAACGGCGGCGATGCCGGCGTTGAACCAGGCGGAGGAATTGAGCGCGCCGAACTTCGCGCCGGTGAGCACGACGGCCAGGCCGAGCACGCCGTAGACGAGCGCCATGCCCGCGCCGTAGATCGCGCCGTGCAGGAAACCCTGCCGCCGGGTGCCGGCGGACGCGCCGGCGCCGATGATGGCGAGGTTGACGGGCACGAGCGGCAGCACGCAGGGCGTGAAGTTGAGCGCAATGCCGCCGCCGACAATGAGCAGCACCGGGAGCACCAGCCCGGCCCGCCGGAACAGCGCGAGCGGGTCGCGGGGCGCGGTGCCGACCGCCGCCGTGGCGGAACGGTGGAGGAAGGGGATGAAATCGGCGGAGCGGATGTAGCCGGTTTCGCGGGCGATGACGCGGAAGCTTTTTGCCTCGGCCCGCCAGTTGGCGGAAAAGGCGTTGGGTTTCGGCGAGACGACGACGGGCACGGCGGGCACCGGTTTGTCGGCGGCGGTGACGGCGGCGGGGGTGACGGTGTAAAGGTGTTTTTCCGGGAAGAAGCAGACGGAGTTGCTGCAGCCCTGCAGCCGGACGACGAGGTCGCCGGTGTGGGGCGCGGGCAGTTGCACGTCGGCCGAGAACGGGCGGTCGAACATCTGCCGCTCCTCGCCGCTGGCCTTGTCCACGTCGGTGATGGGCGCGGGGAGATTGATGGCGGCGATCTCCTCGCCGTCGGCGGTCAAGAAGTGGAGGTGGTCGGCGTAAACGACGCAGTCCTTGGGGAAATCAAACTGCAACCGCACGACAGGCGCGGGGCCGGCGACGGAGAGGCTGGCCGTCACGACGAAGGGGCTGGGCGGCAGTTCTTCGGCGGCAGCCGCGGCGCCGGCCAGCAGCAGCGCGGCCAGCAGAATGGATAGGCGGTAAATCATTTGGTCAGGAGGGACTCGATTTCCGTGATGTAGGTCTGCTTGGTGTCGTCACCGTGAAAGCCGCTGTGGGCGAAGCGCACCTTGCCGGTGCGGTCAATCACGAAGGAGCTGGGCATGGTGTTGACCTTGATGTGGCGCACGAGCTTTTGTTCGGCGTCGCGCACGACGGTGAACGTGGCGGGGAGTTTCTTCAGAAAGGCCTCCATGTCGGCGCGCTTCTCGTCCTCGTTGATGGCGATGATGACGACGCCTTGCGCGGCGTATCTGGCCTGGAGTTCGTTGAGGGCGGGGAAGGACATTTTGCAGGGTTTGCACCAGGAGGCCCAGAAATCCACGATGACGATTTTGCCGGCGCAGTCGGCGGGCAGCTTGCCTTCGAGCGAGAAGGTGGCGAGGTCGGGGAAGGCATCGCCGACCTGCACGGCGGCGGCGGCGGGAAAAATCCCGGCAGCGAGGAGGCCAACAGCGAGGGCGAGGGCGGCGAGGAAATTTTTAGGATGTGGCATAGGTGTAAAAGTTTTTGGAGAGCACGCGGTTGGTTTCGGTGATTATAGCACCTTCGACGCCGGGGCACAGGGCCATCATTTCCATGCCTTCCTTCGGGCCGAGCACAAACGCGGCGGTGGACATGATGCCGGCGAAGGTGCAGTGGGGCGCGATGACGGAGACGGAGAGGACGCCGTTGTGGACGGGCTGGCCGTCGCGGGGGTCGATGATGTGGCCGAAGCGGCGGCCGTCGCGGGTGAAGTTGCGGAGGTAATCGCCGGAGGTGGCGACGGCGTGGTTGGTGACGGCGACGCCGGTCCAGCATTTGCCGGGTTGCTGCGGGTCTTCGAGGCCGATGTGCCACGCGCCTTTTTCGGGCGGCGAGCCGTGGACGCGCACGTCCTGGCCGAAGTCCACGAGGACGTTTTCGATGCCGCGTTGCAACGCCATGGTGCAGACGCGGTCGACGGCGTATTCCTTGCCGATGCCGCCGAGGTCGAGGCTCATGCCGGCGCGGGGGAGAAAGATACCGCCGGGCCGCCGCTGGATTTTACGCCAGCCGGCGAGTTCCAGCGCGGCGGCGATCTGGGCGTCGGTGGGGATGACGGGCGGGCTGGCCTTCCAGTTCCACAACCGGATGAGCGGCGCGGAGGTGGGGTCGAACACGCCGCGCGTGAAGAAGATCATTTCCTGGCAGAGGTTGAAGAGAGCGTCGGTTTCGGGGTCCACTTCCACCCAATGTTCGCCGGCGGCGGCGTTGATGCGGCTGATGAGGCTGTCGGGGATGAAGCGGGAGTAGCGCGCCTCGAACCAGGCGACCCAGCGCAGCACTTCGGCCTGGAATTCCTGCGCGAGCCGCGCGTCAATGGTGCGGAAATGCACGCGGCAGGCGGTGCTCATGGCGGTGAACGTGAGCTTGTAGAAGCCCGCCGTGGCGGTGCTTTGGGCGGATTGCCGGACGCGGTCATGCACCGCCGCCGTGGAGTCTGTGGCGGTCAGTGGCATAGGCCTCCAGCATCATGTTTTGCCATGTTGAACATACGGGTCAAGAATGACGGCGGCGCGTAAAAATAGACCGGGAATCAGGATTAAAAAACATTTATCTGCGTCAGATATTGGCCGCCAGTGCGGCGGCTTGGAGGCGGTCGGACTGCATTTCGCCGCCGGCGACCATGGGAAAAACCAGCCGCACGACGTAGTAATTCCGCCCTTGCCGCCGGCGGGAACGGAGTTCCGGCTGAAGCTGCAACAGCGAATCCACCACGCGCAGCCCCAGCCCCAGCGTCTCCGGATGCGCCGCAGAATCCGGGCGGGCGCGGTTGAAGATGGTCACCGCGCAGCCCTGCCGGCCGGCGAGTTTCAGCACGATGTCGCCCTGGCCGTGCTTGAGGGCGTTGGACAGGAGGTTGTGGATGATCTGCCGGGTGTATTTGGGGTCGGCGTTCACTGGCAGTTGCGCCCGCATTTTTTTGATGACCACCCGACGTTGCTGCGCCTCCGCCAACAGGGAAAAATCTTCCGCCACCTCCGCCACCGTCTGCGCGAGGTCCAGCCGCCGGGGCGACAGTTTCAACCGCCCCTGCTCGGCCTTGGCGATGAAGAGTGATTGATCCACGACGTGGGTGAGCTGCTGGATTTCCGCCTGCAAATCGTCCGCCATGTCCGGCGAAACCTTGCCGCCCGCCTGCTCGACTTTCAGCCGCAGGATCGCCAGCGGCGTCCGCAGCTCATGCGCCACCTTGCTCGCGTATTCGCTCATCTCGATGAACGACCGCTCCAGCCGCGCCAGCAAGTCGTTCAGCCGCTCGCCGATGGGCACCAGCTCGTCCGGCAAGCCGGCGATAGGAAACCGCGCCGCCAGCGAGCCTGCTCCGATCTGCCGCGTCTGCTCCGCCAGTTGCTCCAGCGGAAACAGCCCGCGCCGCAGCATGAAGTCCACGAAAATTCCCGCCGCGAACAGCATCAGAATCGTCGTCACCGCGACGATGGCGATGAAGGTGTTGAGCGCCTGATCCAGCCGGCTGCGATCCGCCGCCACCGCCAGCCCGAGCGAAACCACCGCCTCCTCCTGCCCGCCGGAAGCGCCGCCCGCCACCGCCTCCAGCATCGGCGTGAATTGAAACCCCACCCCGCGCACCACCACCTTGCCGGGCAGCATGACGTTGAAAAACCGGGGCGTGGTGGCCCGGCAGCAGTCCGCCGCAAGCCGGGCGTTCCCCAACGACCGCGCGCGGCGCAGTTCGTTTCCGCCCGCCGCCCAAAGCTGGTAATAGCCCACGCCGCCCGGCGGCGCCAGCCCGTTCTCCGCCTGATCGGAAAATTGACATTCCAGCCGCCCGTGGTCGAGCCGCACCGAGGAAGCCATCGTCACGGCCTGCCCCAGCAGCGCCGCATCGAACTGCTGCGTCAGCGCCGTGCGCATGAACAGATAGATCGCCAGCCCGCCCGCGCCCAGCAACAGCGAAAAGCCCGCCAACAGGCCCAACATCAGTTGCTGACGGATGGATTTCACGGGGCTTCCTCGCGCAACGCCAAGCCCACCCCGCGCACCGTGTGCAGCAGCGGCTTCAGCCCCTCGCGGTCGATCTTCTCCCGCAGATGCTTGACGTAGACATTCACCACGTTCGTCTCGGAATCGAAATGCTGATCCCACACATGCTCGATGATCGCCGCCTTGCTCACCGGCTTGGGCGAAGCGCTCATCAGGAATTCCAACAACGCATACTCGCGCCGCGTCAGCTCGATCTGCTCACCCGCGCGCATCGCCTTGTGCTCCACAATGTCCAATTCCAGATCCGCCACCCGCACCACGTTGGTCGCGCCCGGGCGCTGCCGCCGCAACATCGCCCGCAACCGCGCGCACAGCTCGGTGATGGAAAAAGGTTTCGTCAGGTAATCATCCCCGCCCGCGTCGAGGCCGCGCACGCGATCCTCCACCTCGCTGCGCGACGTGAGGAAAATGACCGGCGTGTTGATCTGCTTCCGGCGAAGATTACGCACCACCGTGAAGCCGTCCTTGCCCGGCATCATCACGTCCAGCACCATCGCGTCGTAGGGATTGATT
>JAPLTZ010000051.1:0-3692 GCA_026397895.1 Verrucomicrobiota bacterium
CGCTGGTGCGGCCCAATTTGGCGGTTCGCTTTAGGTGGCGCATAGGCGTTAGTTGTTGGCGGCAGCCTTGGCGGCGTCGTCCTTGGGCGTGTCGAGCAGATCGGATTCGAAGCTCATGCCGAGGTTGAGGCCGAGGCTGGTCAGTTTATCTTTGATTTCGTTGAGCGACTTCTTGCCGAAGTTGCGATACTTGAGCATCTCCTGCTCGGTCTTCATCGCGAGCTGGCCGACGGTGGTGATGTTGGCGTTGTTGAGGCAGTTCGCGGCGCGGACGCTCAACTCGATTTCGTTGACGCTCATGTTGAGAAGCTTCTTCATCTTGGTCTTCTCTTCGTCCTGCTTGTCGGCGACTTCCTCGAACTCGACGGCGTTCTTGTCGTAGCCGACGAATACGTCGAGGTGATGCGCGAGAATGGCGGAAGCCTGTGTGAGGGCGTCCTCCGGCGTGATGCGGCCGTCGGTCCAGACTTCCAGCACGAGCTTGTCGTAGTCGGTGCGGTTGCCAACGCGTGCGGCCTCGACGGCGTAGCGGACGCGGGTGACGGGGGAGAACAGCGAGTCAATGGCAATGACGCCGATGGACTGGCCGGGCTTCTTGTTTTCGTCGTTGGAGAGGAAGCCGCGGCCCACCTTGACGGTGAGTTCCATTTCGAGCTTCTTCTTCTTGTCGAGCGTGCAGATGATTTGGTCGGGGTTCACCAGCTCAACATTCTGGTTGACCTGGATGTCGGCGGCGGTGACTTCGCCCTCTTTGTTGACGGAAAGCAGCAGGGTCTGTTCGTCGCGGCTGTGCGCCTTGAACTTGACCTTCTTGAGATTGAGCACGATGTCGGTGACATCTTCCACGACGCCTTCGATGGTGGCGAATTCGTGCATCGCGCCGTCCACCTTGATGGAGGTGATGGCCGCGCCTTCGAGCGAGCTCAGGAGCACGCGGCGAAGCGAGTTGCCGACGGTGTGGCCGTAGCCGGTTTCAAAGGGCTCGGCGACGAACTTGGCGTAGGTATCGGTGGCGGAGGAATCCTCCTTCTGCAACCGCTTGGGCATTTCGAAACGTCCTAGACGAACTGGCATAACTTTCCTTTTGCAATTTTAATCTGATCCGCCCGGCATTTATTCCCGCTGCCGGACCGACCCGTGTAATTGCGTTGTGCCCTCCGAAGAAGGCGGGTTTGACTTAACGGGAATAAAATTCGACGACCGCCTGCTCGTTGGCGATAGGTTGGATCTCGGCGCGCGACGGCACGCGCAGCACGTCGCCTTTCAGCTCTTCCTTGTTCAGGGAAAGCCAGTCCGGCACCGCGCGGCTGGTGGAGATTTCCAAACCTTTGGTCGCGAGCTGGCGCGAAGCGTTGGTGTTCTTGGCCTGAATCACGTCGTTGACCTTGAGGGCGAAAGACGAGACGTCGACCTTGCGGCCGTTGACAGTGATGTGGCCGTGCGAAACCATCTGGCGCGCGGCGGCGCGGGAGTTGGCAAAGCCGAGGTGGAACACCACGTTGTCCAGCCGGGTTTCCAAAATCTGCAACATCGTCTCGCCGGTGATGCCGCGCTTGTTCTTCGCGCGCTCGTAAACGCCACGAAATTGTTTTTCCATCAGGCCGTAGTAATAACGCAGCTTCTGCTTTTCGATCAGGCCGAGACCGTAATCAGTGTGCTTGCGGCGGGATTTGGGGCCATGAACGCCGGGGCCGTAATTGCGGCGTTCCAGATATTTTGACGGGCCGAAAATCGGTATGCCGAAACGGCGGCTGATGCGAACACGAGGACCTGTATAACGAGCCATATAATTATGATTTCAAATTTGAAATTTGAGATTTGAGATTCACTAGACGCGGCGTTTCTTGCGGGGCCGGCAGCCGTTGTGCGGCACCGGGGTCACGTCCTTGATGCAACTGATTTCCAAACCAATCGCCTGCAGCGCGCGGATGGCGGACTCCCGGCCTGAACCGGGGCCTTTGACGCGGATTTCCACTTCGCGCATGCCGTGCGCCATCGCCTGCCGGGCGGCATCCTGCGCCACCTGCTGCGCGGCGTAGGCCGTGCTTTTGCGCGAGCCTTTGAAACCCACGCGCCCGGCGGCGGACCAGCCGATGAGGTTGCCCTGCATGTCGGTGATGGTGACCTGCGTGTTGTTGAAAGTCGCGAGGATGTTGGCGATGCCGACGGAAATGTTTTTGGCGCCCTTGGCCTTGACGATCTTCTTCGCATTCGCGTCATCCCCGAGCAGTTCCGCAGCGGTGGGCGCGGTGACGGCGGCAACGATGCCTTCGGCGGGCTTCGGCGCAGCGGGAGCAGCACCTTCCGTCGGGGCGGCCTTCCTGGCAGGCTTGTCGCCAGCGGGTTTTTCACCTGCCGGCTTGGCGGCCTTCTTCTCGGCGGTTTCGGGCTTCGCCTCTTTGGCGGGTTTCTTTTTGGCTTCTTCAGACATGCTCGGGATTGGTTAAAGTTGGAGGCGTGGTTTAGTGGATGCCGGTCTTGGCATCGGGATTGCGCTGCACGCCGACCGTCTTGCGCGGGCCCTTGCGGGTGCGGGCGTTGGTCTGGGTGCGCTGGCCGCGGACGGGCAGGCTGCGCAGGTGGCGGATGCCGCGGTAACACTTGATGCCTTGCAGACGTTTAAGATTCATGCCGAGTTCGCGGCGGAGGTCGCCTTCGATGACGTATTTGCCGTCCTGGATGGCATGCACGATCTGCGAGAGCTGCTGCTCGGTCAAATCCTTGGCGCGGATGCTCGGGTCGATCTGGGCCTTGGCCAGGATGACCTTCGCATTAACCGGGCCGATGCCGTAGATGTAGCGCAGCGCAATGTCGATGCGCTTGTTCGGGGGGACTTCAACACCAATGATACGTGCCATAAAATTAAATCAACCTTGCCGCTGTTTGTGCCGGGTGTTGGTGCAGATCACGCGAATGACGCCCTTGCGTTTCACGATCTTGCAATTTTCACACAGCTTTTTGACTGATGCGCGAACCTTCATAAAATTTATTTTTCTGCCAACCGAATCCGCCCTTTCGACAAATCGAACGGCGACATTTCCAAATTCACTTCCGTTCCGAGCGGCAGCGAAACTTTGTTCCGCCGCGCCGCGCCGGTCAGGTGCGCCAGCACCCGATGGCCATTGGCCAGTTCCACCCGATACAGGGTGTGCGGCAAAGTCTCAACGACTACGCCGGCAACCGTGATGGCATCGTTTCCGGCCACGTCAAAATCTCCGGCCTGCCTTCCGTCACCAAGACGGTATGCTCAAAATGGGCGGATAGTGAACCATCGCGGGTCACCACTGTCCAGCCATCTTTCAATATCTTCACGTCCGCCGCGCCGGCATTGACCATCGGCTCAATGGCCAAAGTCATGCCCGGCTTCAGTTTCGGCGAGGACTTCTTGCCCTCGTCGAAGTTCGGAATCTGCGGCTCTTCATGCAACGACCGCCCGACTCCGTGACCGACAAATTCCCGCACAACGCTGCATCCGTTGCCCTCGACATACCGCTGAATCGCCCGCGAAATATCCAGCACGCGATTCCCCGGCACAGCTTGGGCGATACCTTCGCCCAACGCCTGCTGCGTCACGTCCATCAACCGTTGCGCCGCGACTCCGCAGCCGCCGACGGCCACCGTCCGGGCCGTGTCGCCGACAAAACCATCCACCACGACGCCGACATCCAGACTGACGATGTCGCCGAATTCTA
>JAPLTZ010000051.1:3734-5543 GCA_026397895.1 Verrucomicrobiota bacterium
CTCCGCGCACCGCGCCGCCGGATGCACTCGCCGGCGAACGCATCAATCTCTTTCGTCGTCGCGCCCGGCCGGATGAACGCCGCGACTTCCTCCAACACCGCCCCCGCCACCTTGCCGGCCGCCCGCATCGCGGCCAGTTCCCGGCCCGTTTTCAAAATAATCGCGGCCACAACGGAATCAGAAGCGCCCGCGCACCCGGCCTTTTTTCAAAAACCCGTCGTAATGGCGCATCAGCAGATGCGATTCCATCTGGCGCATCGTGTCCAGCAGCACGCCGACCATGATCAACATGCTCGTGCCGCCGAAAAATTGCGAAACCGACTGCGGCACCTGCATCATGCGCGACATGACGATCGGAATCACGGCGATGACAGTCAGGAAAACCGCGCCCGCCAGCGTCAGCCGGCTCATCGAATTGTGCAGGAAGCCGCTCGTCGCCTGCCCGGGCCGGACGCCGGGGATGTAGCCGCCGTTCTTCTTCAGATCGTCCGCGATCTGCAATTCATTGAACTGCGTCGCCACCCAGAAATATGAGAAAAACAAAATCATCAGCCCGTAAATCGTCAGATACAGCGGCGAGCCGTAATCCAGCGCGATGGCGACTTCCCGGAAAAATTTCAGATTGTTGCTCGTGCCCAGCCATTTGAACACCATCTGCGGCAGCATCAGGATGGATGAGGCGAAGATGACCGGCATCACGCCCGCATAGTTCACCTTCAGCGGCATGAACGACGTGCCGCCGGAATACATCTTCCGGCCCACGGCGCGCTGCGCGTATTGCACGGGAACTTTCCGCTGTGCCTGCGTGATGGCGATGACTCCGCCAATCACAACCGCCAGCAAACCCAGCAAAATGATGGCTGTGCCGAGATGAAACTGCTGGTCGCCGCCCTTGGTGAAAAACATGTCCCACAAGCCCAATCCTGCCTGCGGCAACCGCGCCACGATGCCGACGGTGATGACCAGCGAGATGCCGTTGCCGATGCCGCGCTCGGTGATCTGCTCGCCGAGCCACATCAGCAACATCGTGCCCGTCGTCAGAATCAAAATTGTCTGGATGCGATACCACCAGATGCTCATGCCCGGATCCACCAGCTTGCCGGAGAAGCCCGGAAACACACTCGCGGGATTTTCCCAGCCCATCGTCGTGGCCGCGCCCCAACCGAGGCACAGCAGGACGGTGAGATAGCGGCCGTATTTGATGATCTGGGTGCGTCCGCCTTCTTCGCGCGCCAGCTTGCTCAACGTCGGGATGACCGCCGTCAGCAACTGGATGATGATGGTGGCGCTGATGTAGGGCATGATGCCCAGCGCGCCGATGGCGCAATGCTCCAACGCGCCGCCGGTGAACTGGCTGGCCATGCCCAGCAGCCCGCCGCCGCTTTTGGCCGCCACCGAATCAAAGTAGAGCGTCAACGCCGCCCCATCCAGACCGGGGATGCGGATGATGGCGGTCAGCCGGCAAACAATCAGGATCAGCAGCGTGAACAAAATCCGGGACTTCAGCTCCGGGATTTTGAAGCAGTTGACGAACGTGTTGTAGATGTTGCCAAACATGGCGGTTCAAAAATTATGCCGCAGCCACCGGAGCGGGCTGGCCGATGACCTCGCAGGTGCCGCCCAACTTTTCAATCTTGGCCTTCGCCGCCGCACTGAAAGCGTGCGCCGAAACCTTGAGCTTCTTCGTGATCTCGCCCTGGCCGAGAATCTTGACCGTGGCTTCGCCCGGCCCGTTGGCCAGACCGGCTTTGATCAACGCTTCCACGTTCACCGTGGCGCCGTTGTCGAACTGGTTGAGCGATTCGAGAT
>JAPLTZ010000111.1:0-7647 GCA_026397895.1 Verrucomicrobiota bacterium
TTGGTAAGCCGTTACCTTACCAACTAGCTGATAGGCCGCGGGCTCATCGTGAAGCGTCAGGCCTTGCGGTCCCCAACTTTGAAAATCAGAAGATGCCTTCCAAAATTCGTATTCGGTATTAGCTCGCCTTTCAGCAAGTTATCCCCAACTTCACGGCAGATTGCCCACGTGTTACGCACCCTTGCGCCACTCCGACATCCGAATATTGCTACCCGAATATCAGCGTTCGACTTGCATGTCTTATCCACGCCGCCAGCGTTCGTTCTGAGCCAGAATCAAACTCTCCGTTAAAAAAACGTTAGTTGATCTGTTGTCCGGTGGTGAAACCGGACGATTTTACAATCTTAAAACTCTTCAAAGCCAGCCCACTAACGGGCTAATCTTTGAAGGGGCTCTAACTTATCGCACAATTCAATTTTCAAAGAGCACTGAGCGTTTCCGCTCTAAACTCACGTCCCGTTTAGAGGACAAAAAAGCGCGAGCCGATTTTAACTCGGCCTCGCAGACCTTGTTCACAGAGTCGCACATTAATTTCGGCGACACTCACTGTCAACTACTTACTTCGCTGTCAGTGTCTTGGCTTGTTCCAAGAGCGGCGGACAGAATATATCACTTCAAAATCTGCGCAAGCATTTTTTAAACTTTTTTTGCCCCTTAGAATTGATTCAAAACAACCCCCGCAGAAGCGGGTCAAGGATAGAAATATCTGGGGGTTCTTGGCGAGCGCTATCCATTACATTCACAGCGCGTTCCGGTATGGCTGTTGTTACACCGAAGAACCTCAGCGCAATGCTCGTGGATGCGCCGGCGGATCACCTGACATTCCAAGGACACCAGATGCGGGTAAAGAAAAATAAGGGCAGAGAGTGCGCGTGGAAGCGCTCTGACAAACTCTCTGCCCGTGTGACTACCCTACTGGTGTAGCGCTCCCTGTAACCTTTTTTGCAGCGCCTCGATTTCTTGGGGCGAGATCCCCTTGAGCCAGACGTGTTCCTCCTTGGTCAGGAGCTGCTGGATTTTCTCGTCGTATTTCTTACCCAGCTCGGGGCTTTTCTGCTTCGCGGCCTTGATGACGGCGGGCAGGAATTTTTTGTGGAAATGTTTTGAGACTTCATACATCCCGTGCCAATGCGCGTAGTCCGGCCCCATCATGCTTGCGCCGTGGCGGGCGCGCCGACCTTCGTGGTGTCAGAGTTCCCAGAACACCCATTGCACCTCGTGCTCGAACGGCACTTTCGGGTTCAGCGCGCCGCCGGCAGTGAGCTCGTCCATCAGTTTCTGCGCGGGTTTGGCGAACTTGTCCTTGTAGAGCGCCACCAAGTCATCAAACTGCTTGTAGAAATTGTCCACGTAGTCGGAGCGTGGCCGTTCAGGCATGATCCCTTCATCGCGCCGCGCCGTTCCTGCCAGGTATGATCTGCGCAACTTTGCGCGGCACGGTTTTGCTGATCATCTTCTCGTTTTCGACGACTTTCTCGATGGTGTTGACGGTGTCGCCGACTTTCGGCAGCGGCTTGCTTTCGGGACAATCATCCTTCGCACCGTCGGTGAATACGACGAGGTTCAGCTTGGCGCTGACGACCGGGCGCAGCGTCCAACTGATGCGCTCGCCGACGTCGTGGCTGTTGCCCTTGACGACGCTGTTGGTGGTCATGTAACTGCTGATGTGGCGGGTCGCGCAGGTCAGCGGGGCGGTTCCAATTCGCGAAGCACGCGTCGTCCGACACAGTGACGGACAGGATGTGCACGACGCGGGCGCGACGGCAGACTTCGGCGAAATCGCGGCGAGCGGCTCGAAGCCGTTGGCGCGTTTCGGCACGACGCCGGTGTGCGGGTCGCAGCGGGCTATGAGCTTTTGCAGGAATTTCCCCGTCATGTCCGGCAAATCCACGGCGAGGACGAGCAAAAGCGGGGCGTGTGCGACGTGCAGGGCGCGTTCGATGCCGGCGAGCGGGCCGAAGCTGGCTTCGAGGTCGAGCAGCACGGAGCAGCAATCTTCCCCGGCGCGGCCGGACGCGTGAGGCGATGGCCGGCTATTTCGCTTCCGTCATCGCCGTCCGCGCGACCGGCAACAATTCCACCGGGCCAAGCAACCCGGATTCCAGCAGCGGATCGGTGGGCTTGTAAGGCTGGAAGGTCGTCCAGGTGAACCGCCGGTTCTCCGGCAACGCGGCGTCGCCGATGAGCCGGTTCGGCCAGAGATTCGTCACGCGCACTTCCAATTTGTTCCGCCCCGCCCGCAGCGCAGCGGTGGCGTCCACGCGGAACGGCGGTTTCCAGAGGATGCCGAGATCGTGCCCGTTGAGCGTGACTTCCGCGACGTTCTTCACCCCGCCGAGGTCGAGGAAAAATCCGGTTTTCAATTCTGAAATTTCAAATTCGCAAGCGTAGGTCGCTGTGCCGGAGAAATACTTCACGCCTTCGTCCGGGTGCGCCGTCCACGAGATGAGCCGGTCGAGATTGACCTTTTCCGGCGCGCCCCAGTGCGGCGGGAACGTCAGCGTCCACGGCCCAACCAGCGTCACCGGCGCGGGCAACGCGGCGACTTCGGCGGCGAGCGTTTTGCCGAAAACGGTGCGGGCGATGTAGCGTCCCGGCGCGGCAGCGTCCACGAACAACTTGCGGTCGGCCTGGCCCACAAGTGCGGCGACCGGCGCGGCGGACGCGAGCAAGTCATCGCCGTTGCGCGTGAAGCTCTGCACCGAATCCATGCTGGCGGCGGCCTTGCGGAAGACGACGAACAGGGACTCCGCCGGGTCGAAGCGCAACACGACGGTGACGAGCCCGTTCGTCGCGGTAAACACCGGAGCATATTCCGTCGCGCCGGTTTCGGGATGCCAGAGTTCCGGCACGCGGTCGCCGGCGCGGAACGTCAGCCGCGCCGTCGCCGGCTCGCGGCTTTGGCTGGAGACAAAGTAGGCGTCGGCGTCGCCGATGCGGCGGTGGATGAACGCGAATTTCGTAGCCGCGTCCGTGCTGAAGTCGGGCGGCGTTCCCAATTCCTTGAGCACCTCGGCGAGCGACATTCCGCAGAACACGCGGCCTTGGCCGTATTTGTGCGAGGTCACGCGCTGGCCGTCGCAATCACCCCAGACTTCGGCGGCGAGCTTGGCAATGGCGGCGTCGGCCTTGGGCCAGTCGGCGAGACTGGGCGATTTTTCCGGGCGCGGGCCGACGACCGTCGCGCCGGCTTTGACGAGCGCGGCGATTTTTTCCAGCACCGCCGGGGTCATGCGGTTGTCGTCGGGCAGCAAGAGCAGGCGATAGCTCATGCCGTTGGTCAGCACGAGCCGGCCATTTTTCACGCTGACGAGGTTGAGCAGCGCGTCGGCGTTGAGCGCATCGTAGTCGTAGCCGTCAGGAAGTTTTGGCTCGCGGCCGGAAATGGTATTGGGCGCGCCCTCGCCGTAGAAATACGCGACGTCGGCCACGAACAATCCCTGTTGCAGCAGAAACTGGCAGCGCTGAAGGTAGCTCATCCACGCGCGGGACTGCTCCCACCAGGTCTGCGTGCGCTCGAAGTTGCTGCCCCACGGCCCCATCGTCACGCCGGGCGCGCGGTTCGTCCACGGCTGATGCGCGTAGCGGTGGAAGACGAAGCGGTTAATGCCGCGACAAAAATTCAGGTCGCCGAGCGCCTTGAAATCGGCAGTGACGAATTTCCGGCCATAGACGTGCGCCGCGCTCGCCGGCTCGCGGCTGTCGTTGTGGCCGTCGAACCAGAACTCGCCCATCGGCACGTCGCAATATTTTTTGCACTGCAAGCCGTCGGCGATGGTCGGGTTGCCGATGCCCGGCGCTTCGGCGGTGAACTGCATCCCGTGCTGCGCACACAGTTCCTGAAAAACTCCGAAATGATTTTCCGCAATCAAATCCGCGATGGTGCGCCGGAAATCCCACAGAAACCGCTCGCTCTCCTCCAGCGAGCCGACGGCGCGCCCCGTCAGCGCGGGCAGCCACGGCGTCGGGTCATAGCCACGCCGCCGCTGGAACTCGGCGGCGAAACCGGGCGTCCAGTTCTGGCAGCCCGCTTCCCAACTGTCGGCGAGCACCATCTTGAGCGACTTGCCCGCGAACGCGCCGGCGTCGGCGATGACCACGCCGGCCATGTTGGTGAAATGCGCTTCGACGGCGGCGCGGCTCATCTTGTCGCACTCCAGCCCGCGCTCGGCCTCCGCCGCCGGATGAATCTCCTTGTCGGTGGAAGTGTGGCCCAGGCGAAGAATCGTCCAGTTGCCGGGCGGCACGTTCCAATCCAAACGTCCGTCCGCGCGCAACTTATCCGTCAGATTCAGCAGCCGCGCCGGCGCGAGGCACACCTCCGGCGGCAGGTTCGTTTCCGAAAATTTCATTTTCTTCGATCCGCCCCGCGTCTCGCAACCGGCCTGTTGTTCGATGTTCGGGATGCCGACTGCGCCGAGTTGGACGGCGGCGAAGGAAATCGTCTTCGCGCGGTCGTTGGAAGTCGTCATCGTCAGCCGCACAAACCGCGCGCGCGTGGCGGCGAAGCTGAAAGCCGTCGGCGCGTTGCGCGTGCCGAGATACAGCGTCAGGTCGGCGAGCTTGCGGAATTTTTTTCCGTCGTCGCTCGCCTCGATGCGCCCGGCGACATACACCGTGTCCACGCCGTCGCTGTGCATCACCAGCCGCAGCCGCCCGAACGTCACCGGCTCGCGGAACTCAAACTGGAGAAACTGCGGCCGCTCGCGGTTCGGCGCGGGCAAATCCAGCGCCGTGGCCGCGTCGTCGTCCAGCAGCGCGGCGGCGTGGATGTTCGTCGCGCTGGCGGTGATGACAGGGTTGAGCTGGGCAAAACTGTTTTCCTCGCCCGGCAACGTCGGAAAAGCGAACACCGCGATGTCGCGGTAAAAACCGCGCACGCTCTCCGGCTGCTGCAATTTCGCCGCAAACAAACCCGGCCCGCGCGCCGGCGTTTCGCTCCAGACCACGCGCTGCATGGACTGTTCCGGCGTCACCCACGGGCCGCCGGACTCGCTCCAGCCGGGACAATTGTGCAGCGTCAGCTCCACGCCGACACGCGCGGCCTCGCGGATGGCATGCTGCGTCAGCGCGCGCCATTCCGGGCTCAAGGTTTTCACCGGCCCCGGCGGTTCAGGCTGGTCGCGAAACAAAACGTTCGGCGCGAGGTTGAAAATCTGCGCGCCGCCGACGCCGACGCGCGCCATCGCTTCGAGGTCGGCGGTGATGCCTTCCTTGGTGATGTGGCCGTTGACCCAGTGCCACCAGGTGTGCGGCCGGGCGTCCGCCGGCGGGCGGGCGAAATCTGATTCCAGTTTGTCCGCCGCCGATGCGGCAAGACCGGACAGCAGCAGCGAACCCAAGACCAG
Source organism: Verrucomicrobiota bacterium (assembly GCA_026397895.1). Taxonomy (GTDB): domain Bacteria; phylum Verrucomicrobiota; class Verrucomicrobiia; order Limisphaerales; family JAFMIX01; genus JAFMIX01. The sequence goes on from JAPLTZ010000111.1 coordinate 5,349, forward strand.
CGGGCAGAGCGATGTGGTTTTCATTTGGAGCGAAGTGATGATGCGAGACCCGTTTCCAAAAGTAAATTCCGCTCCCGGATGGCGCTTTACTCGCCCGCCCGCCCCGCTCATTTTATCCGCGATGGAGCGCGCGCGTTTGGACAACTGGTGTGAATGGACACTCGAGCGGGCGAAAGAGGAGGCCGTGGAGTTTTTTTGGGTTCAAGGTACCGGTGACGAACATCATCCCAAAGTGGTTGCTGCGCGTTTGGCGATTGCTGCGTTGGACCAGGTAAATTAGAAAGTTAATATACGTTTTATGTTTTCTGTTTCATTTCACCAACTCCTCTGGCCGCCGGTCTGTTGGGCGGTGCTGGCGTTCACCGTTTACGCCGTCGCGAGCTACCTCACGGCGGACGTGGAATACGTCGCGCGCCTCGAATTTTCCCGCGTGCTGGTTTACGCGCTGATATTTTTCGTCGTCCTCCACAACCTCCGCCGGCCCGAGACCGCGCGGCTCATCGCGTTCACGCTGGTGCTGCTGGCGATGGCGATTTCGTTCTACGCGCTCTGCCAGTTTCTCACGCACTCGGATCGCGTCTGGAATTTCATCAGCCCCTACCGAGGCCGGGCGGGCGGGACGTTCATCTGCCCGAAACATTTCGCGGGATTTTTGGAAATGCTCCTGCCGCTGGCGCTCGCCGGCGTGCTCGTGGCCCGGCAGAAACCGGCGCTGAAAATCCTCCTCGGCTACGCCGCGCTCGTCATGGTGGCGGGGCTGGCGGTGACGCTTTCCCGCGGCGGCTGGCTCGCGGCGGGGGGCGCGCTGGCGGTGTTTTTCGCGGTGCTTTTCTGGCAACGCCGGTTCCGCCTGCCGCTGCTGCTGGGTGCCGTGACGCTCGCGGCGGTGGCGGGCGTCTGCTACTGGAATTCCCCGGCCATCCAACTGCGGGCGCAACGGATGTTCTCCGCCCAGCCCGAGGCCAAAGCGATCGAGAACATCCGCTTTGAACTCTGGAAACCCGCGCGGCAAATCTGGCGGGAAAATTTCTGGTTCGGCGCCGGGCCGGGGCATTTCGACGTGCGCTACCGCGAGTTCCGCCCGCAAAACGTCCAGATGCGCGCCGAGCACGTCCACAACGACTACCTCGAAACCCTCGCCGACTGGGGCGTCGCGGGCGCGGCGCTCGCGGCGGCGGCTGGCGCGCTGCTCGGCTACGGCGTCGTAAAAACCTGGCGCGCCCGCCGCGATGGCGCGAGCAACGACTCCGCCTTCCTCCTCGGCGCGGCGACGGGACTGTTCGCGCTGCTGCTGCATTCGGCGGTGGATTTCAACCTGCACGTCCCCGCCAACGCCCTCCTCGCCGCCAGTCTCATGGCGCTGCTGGCCAACCAAGCTGCGCCCGCCGCCGCCGCGCCGCGCCCGGCGGGGAAGGTGGCGCTCACGCTCGGCCTGCTCGCGGCGGTGGTTTTCCTCGGCGCGCACGGCTGGCGGCGCGGACGGGAATACGTCCTGCTCCAGCGCGCGGCGCAGGCCAAGGATTTTTCTCCCGAACAATCCGCGGCGTGGACGGCGGCGTGGGCTGTCGAGCCGAAAAACTTTGAAACCACCTACGCGCTGGGCGAGGTCTTGCGCGTGAAAAGCATGGATGGAAACCGGAACTACGCGGTGCAGGCGCGGCTGGCTATCGCCTGGTATGAGCGCGGCATGAAGCTCAACTCTCACGACGGCAACAACTGGTTGCGGCGCGGCATGTGCCGCGACTGGCTGGAGCAGCACGACGCGGCGGCGGCGGACTTCGCGCGCGCCGAGGCGCTCGACCCGAACGGCTACTACACCATCGCGCACGTCGGCTGGCATCATGTGCAGGCTGGCAACTACGCGGCGGCGCGGGATTACTTCGAACGTTCCCAGCGGCTGGACTACGTCAACAACCCCGTCGCGGAAAAATATCTGCCGATCGTGCACCGCAAGCTGCTCGAGGCGGCGGCGAAACCTTGAACCCATTTCCATGAGCGAAGAAATTTTTGACATCGTCAACGAGCGGGATGAAGTCGTGGGGCAGGCACCGCGCCGGGAGGTGCACGCGCGCGGGCTGTGGCATCGCGCCATCCACGTGCTGGTGTTCAACGCGCGCGGCGAGGTGTTTTTGCAGAAGCGTTCCCTGCTCAAGGACACGGCGAAGGGCTTGTGGGATTCCTCGTCGTCCGGCCATCTGGACACCGGCGAGGATTACGACGCCTGCGCCGTGCGCGAGTTGCGCGAGGAAATCGGGCTGGCAATGGAGAAAACGCCGCAACGACTTTTCAAAATCAACGC
>JAPLTZ010000111.1:7729-10958 GCA_026397895.1 Verrucomicrobiota bacterium
GAAACGGGCTGGGAATTCTGCTGGGTTTATCGCTGCGCCAGCGAAGGGCCGTTCACACTGCACCCGGAGGAAATTGAGCGGGGCAACTGGTTCGCGCCGGAATTCGTGACGCGCTGGATGGCGGAGCAGCCGCTGGAATTCGCGAGCGCTTTCCGGCTCATCTGGGAAAAGCTGCGGCGCTGACGTGCGTCACTTCAGCCGCCAGTCAGCCGGGCGCTCGACGAGATGAAGCAAATTTCCTTCGGCGTCGGCGAAGTAGAGCACGCGGCCGCCGGCGAAGGCGGAGTCAATCTCCTTCGTGAACTTCACGCCGCGGCTTTCCAGCAGGCTCTTGGCGGCGGCGATGGAATCCACGCGCAACGCCACGTGTCGCCACCCCGCGAGCTTGTTGTTGGCGGTCTCGGGATTCGTCGCGTGGGCGGGATAGATTTCCAGCAGCCCGCCGCCGGGCAGCCGCACGAAAAACGCGGGCGGCGTTTTGCCGTCGGTGTAGGTCAGCGTGGCGTCCAGCGTGCGCACATACCAGTCGGCGAGCGCCGCCGGGTCGCGCGCCGGCAGGCCGAGGTGTTCAACGGCGAATTGCATGGGCGCATTTTACGCGATTGCCGGCGCGAGGCACGAAGAATTGCCGCCGGCCCGGCCCGCTGTGGCTTGACGCTGGGAGAGCGCTCCGTTACGTTGCCACCACCAAATTTATGGATACCAAAAACTTTCTCGTGCCGATGGTCGTGGAGCAAACCGGTCGCGGCGAACGCGGCTACGACATCTACTCGCGGCTGCTCGTGGATCGTATCGTGTTCCTCGGCACGCCGGTGGACGACATGATCGCCAACCTCATCATCGCGCAACTGCTGTTCCTCCAGATGAGCGACCCGAAGAAGGACATCCATCTCTACATCAACTCGCCCGGCGGCAGCGTCACGGCGGGACTGGCGATCTACGACACGATGCAGTTCATGACCTGCGACGTGAACACCTATTGCATCGGGCAGGCGGCGAGCATGGGCGCGGTGTTGCTCTGCGGCGGCACGAAGGGCAAGCGTTACGCGCTGCCCAACGCGAACATCATGATCCACCAGGTCCTCGGCGGCGCGGAAGGCCAGGCCAGCGACGTGGAAATCCGCGTCAAATACATGCTCAAGCTGAAGCAGCGCCTGAACTCAATCCTCTCCAAGCACACCGGCAAGGCCGTGGAACAGGTCGAGAAGGATTGCGACCGCGACAATTTCATGAGCGCGGAAGAGGCAAAAGCTTATGGCCTCGTGGATCACGTCGTCGAATCGCGCAAACAGATTCCGGGCATGGCGGAGAAGAGTTCAGTGATTGTGTAAACGGATTTTTTATGACCGAAGCGCAGGCACATCGATTTATCGCGCGGTGGAGAAAGATAATGCTGATTCCAAGAGCATTGCCTGAAAACGATGCCGTTCGGAAACTGCGGAACGATTTTCTGGTTGTGTCGTTTCTGTTCTTTATGGCCACGCCCTTCGACATGAATCGGATATTACTTCGCCCCGGATTCTATTACTTCTCCGTATCGATGGTGGCTATTTCATCGGTTTTGTATTTCAGATTGACGGCGGCGCTATCGGCAATCGTAAATCGCAAACCGTAAATTCCCGTGGCCAAGTCCAACAACATCACGATGTGCAGTTTCTGCGGCAAGTCGCACGCGGAAGTCCGCAAGCTCATCTCCGGCCCGGGCGTTTACATCTGCGACAACTGCGTCGTCCTCTGCAAGAACGTCCTCGACAAGGAGCTGTTCGCCGACGCGAAGAAGCCGCACCGCCCAAAACTCAAAGTCCCCAAGCCGGCGGACATCAAACACCAGCTCGACCTCGTCTGCATCGGCCAGGAACACGCCAAGAAAACCCTGGCCGTCGCCGTCCACAACCACTACAAGCGCATTTCGCAAAAGCCCGAAGCCGAAGCTGAAGCCGCCGAAACCGCCGAAGCCGAAGCCAAGCCCGCCGGCAAGCATCACGAAGTCGAGATCGAGAAGAGCAACATCCTCATGGTCGGCCCGACGGGTTCGGGAAAGACTTTGCTCGCGCGCGCGCTGGCGAAGATTCTCGACGTGCCGTTCGCCATCGCCGACGCGACCACGCTCACCGAGGCCGGCTATGTGGGCGAGGACGTGGAGAACATCATTCTCCGCCTGCTGCAAAATTCCGATTACGACGTGAAGCGCGCCCAGCGCGGCATCATCTACATTGACGAGATTGACAAGATCACGCGCAAGGCCGACGGGCCGTCCATCACGCGCGACGTCAGCGGCGAGGGCGTGCAACAGGCGTTGCTGAAGATTCTCGAAGGCACGGTTTGCAGCGTTCCGCCGCAGGGCGGGCGCAAGCATCCGCAGCAGGAATACATCCGCGTGGACACGTCGAACATCCTGTTCATCTGCGGCGGCGCGTTTGTGGGGCTGGAGAAAATCGTCCAGCGCCGGCTCGGCAAACACGTCATGGGCTTCGGCGCGGCGGGCGCGGGCCACGACGCCGCGAGCGCGGCGCGGCACGAATTGCTGGAACGCGTCGAGCCGGAGGATTTGTTGAACTTCGGCTTCATCCCCGAATTCGTCGGTCGTCTGCCGATGGTGACGGTGCTGGCGGAATTGACCGAGGCGCAACTCGTCTCCGTCCTCGCCGACACGAAGAACGCGCTGACCAAGCAGTTCGCCAAGCTGATGGCGATGGAGGGCGTGGATTTGGAATTCACGCCGGATGCGCTGCACGAACTCGCGTCGCAGGCCATCAAGAAGGGCACGGGCGCGCGGGCGTTGCGGAGTCTCTTGGAGAAGTGATGTTCGACGCGCCCAGCGACGGCGACATCATGACCGTGAAAATCACCCGCGCCGTCGTGCGCGGCGAAACGCCGCCCATCATCCGCCGCAAGCAGGACGCCGAGGCGGCTTGACCGACGACCCGCATGTTTGTGCCGGGCTTTCCTTTTGCCCTCGCAGTTGGACTTGGCTAGCGTGGCAGACGTTGAAGCATTTGTTCCCAAGTCGCATTGCCGGCAGAGTTGTTTTTTCAGTTCTGTGTGCGCTGCTATTTGCCGGTGACAGCCGCGCCCAGCCCAACTCTCTCTGGCAGACCCAAAGCATCTACCAGATCATCACCGACCGGTTTTTCGACGGCGACGCTTCCAACAACAACGCCGACGGCAACTACAATCCCGGCAGCAGCAGCGGCACCTCCGTGCACGGCGGCGACTTCAAGGGCATCGA
>JAPLTZ010000111.1:10968-15839 GCA_026397895.1 Verrucomicrobiota bacterium
CATCGAGCAAAAGCTGGATTACATCAAGTCGCTCGGCGCGACGGCGATCTGGATTTCGCCCATCCTGCTCAACGCGAACGGCGAGTTTCACGGCTACGCGGCGTGGGATTTTTTCAAGATTGATCCGCATTGGGGCACGCTGGCGGACTTGCAGCACATGACGGCGGCGGCGCACGCCAAGGGCCTGCTGGTCATCAACGACATCGTGGTGAACCACGGCGGCGACCTCATCTACAGCACGGATTCCGGCTACTCGACCTTCAAAGCGCCGCCGAACGGCTACAACATCCGCTATCGCAGTTCCAAGCAGTTCGCCGCGCCGTTTAACACCAACGCCGCCAACCCCACGCTCGGCATGCTGTTCCACACCAACGGCGCGATCCAGAATTACGGCGACACCACGCAGGTGGAGCTCGGCGAGTTGAGCGGGTTGGATGATTTCCGCACCGAGTCTGAATACGTCCGCTCGAACATGGCGGCGGTTTACAATTATTGGATTCAAACGGCGGGCTTCGACGGCTATCGGATAGACACGGTCAAGCACGTCGAGATGGGTTTCTGGCAATACTGGTGTCCGCAGGTGCACGACTTCGCGGCGACCAACGGCAACACGAACTTCTTCCTGTTCGGCGAAGTCGCGGACGGCTCGGATGGGAAATGCGGCTCCTACACCGGCACGCAAGGCGGCGGCGCGTTCAAGTTGGATTCGGTGGTGGACTATCCGCTGTATTACAAAATCCCCAGCGTGTTCGGCACCGCGACGGGCAACACCAAGCAGATTGAGGATCGCTACGGCGGCATCGCCGGGAACTACGACCCCGCCGCGCAGATGAGCCTCGTGACCTTTCTCGACAACCACGACCAAGCGCGCTTCCTCAGCTCCGGCAACGCCAACAATAACACCAACCGCCTCGCCGTCGCGCTGGCGTTCCTGATGACCGCGCGCGGCATTCCGTGCGTTTACTACGGCACGGAACAGGCTTTCAACGGCGCGACCGATCCCAACGACCGCGAGGACATGTTCGACGGGCAGTTCGAGCAAGGCCCGTCGCTCGGCGACAACTTCAACGAGACGCACCCGCTCTTCCAACTCATCGCCAAGCTGAATAATTTCCGCCGACTTTATCCCGCGCTCCAGACCGGCGCGCACGTCAATCTCTGGAACAACCCCGGCGGCGCGGGGCTGTTTGCCTACGCCCGGCGGCTCGGCACGCAGGAGGTTTTCATCGCGTTCAACACCTCGGGTTCGAGCCAGACGTTGACCAACCGCCCGACCATTTATCCCGCCGGCACGACGCTCGTAAACCTGCTCAATCCCAGCGAAACCATCACCACCCTCGCCGGTCCGGTGACGCCCGTCCTCGTCGTGCCGGGAACGGCGGCGAAAATTTTCATCGCGCAATCGCAACAGCTCCCGCTCGACCCCGTGGTCGCGAGCGTCGCGCCCGCGCACGATGCCGCCAGCGTGCCGGCGGGCTCGGCGCTCACGATCCAGTTCAGCAAGCCGATGGACACGAACAGCGTGGTGGCCGCGTTCGCCACCACGCCCGCGACGACCGGCAGCTTCGCGTGGTCGGCGACCAATACCACGCTCAGCTACACGCCCGCCGGCGGTTGGCCGGGGCTGACGCTCGTCATGGCGCGCATCGGCGACACGGCGCGCGACGCGGTTTCGAGCAACAATTTTTACGCGGCCTTTGAATCGCGGTTCACCACCGCCGTCGCCAGCGACCTCACGCCGCCGACCGTCGCCATCACCGCGCCCGCCGGCAGCCCGCTCGTGACCGGCGCGCTCGCCATCGCCGGCACGGCGGCGGACAACGTCGCCGTGCAAAAAGTCGAGGTGCGCGTGGACAGCGGCACCTGGGCGACCGCCAGCGGCACGACGAGTTGGAATTTCAACCTCAACACCACGACTTTCCTGAACGGCTCGCACGTCATCACCGTCCGCGCGACCGACGCGGGCGGCAACACTTCGCCGTTGGGTTCCGTGACCGCGCGTTTTGTCAACGTGCCCGGCGATTATCTCCAACGCGTCGCCTGCGGCAGCACCTCGAACATCGCCGACTGCGCGAGCGATGTCTGGTTGAGCGACCGGGCTTACGCGAGCGGCGCGTTTGGCTATGCGGGCGGCACGCCGGGGTATGTGAGCACCACCATCACTGGCGTTTGCGCGACGGCACAGGCGTTGTATCAGCACGAGCGTTACAGCGTTTCGTCCGGCGGCTACCGCTACTTCTTCGATTGCCCGCCCGGCATCTACGAGACGACGTTGGTCGAGGCGGAAACCTATTGGGCGGTGACGAACCAGCGCGTGTTCGATGTCTACATCGAAGGCAATCAAGTGCTGGCCAACTGCGACCTGATCGCGGCGGTAGGCAAAAACGTGGCGACGAATCTGGTGTTCACGAACACCGTGGCGGACGGTCAGCTCGACCTCGAACTTACGCCGGTCGTGGACAACGCGCGTTGCTCCGCCATCCAGGTCCGCAAGCTCGCCGATCTTTACAGCGACACCGATGGCATCCCGGATTGGTGGCGGCTGGCCTACTTCGACCACGCCACGGGATCGGCGGCGGACAAATCCCGCGCGGCCGACGACGCGGACGGTGATGGCGTTTCCAACGGGGAAGAATTCCTTGCCGGCACGAATCCGCTGGATGCGAATTCCGTTTTCCGCATCACCACCTTCATCCGCGCCGGACTGGGCGGGCAGGTCATCTGGCCGACGGTCACGAACCGGATTTATCAACTGGAGCAACGCGACACGTTGGACGTGATGAGCGGCTGGACTAACGCCGGCGCGCCGGTCATCGGCAACGGCGGGGCGGTGACGCAAGGCATCGCCGGCTCAAATGCGGTGATGCAGTTCTTCCGCATCCGGACACCGTGAGGCAAGGCAAGCTAGCAGCAGGACGAGCCACCAAAGATAGCGCAGTTCCCGCGCGCCCATTTCCACGAATTTCATCACCGGCGGGAAAACCACCGCGAGCAGCACGATGAATAGGACGGCGGCGACTAGCTTGAAGAAAAGGGCGTAGCGCGGGTTCATTGCGGAGTTTGCGCGCGGCGTTTTTCCAGGTCCACCATCGGCAGCAGGATGCTTGCGCCGCTGCCGTTGCCGCCGATGACGAGCGGGGATTTGCCGTCCCACTTCTCGACGATTTGCAGATCAATGAACGCGGGCGTGAGCTTGAGGGCCTCGCCGCGGATCTTGATGGACTCCGCCTCGCCTTTGGCCTTGATGATGGCGGTGGCGGCTTCGATCTCGGCTTTCTGCTGGAGGAACTTGGCTTTGGCGGCCTCCTGTTCCTGCACCATCTTGGATTCGATGGCGGTTTCCAGCTCCTTGGTCAGGTCAATGTTCTGGATGACGATGTCCTCGATCACGAGAATATCGCCGACCTTCAGCCGGGCGGCGGCAAGGGCTTTGACTTTGATGTCCTCCCGCTTCTTGACGATCTGCTCGGCGCTCTGCAGCGCGGTGACTTCCTTCAGCGCCTCCTGCACGCGCGGCGCGATAAGACTGTCGAACGGATCGCCGGCGAACTGCTGGTAGATTTTCACCACGGAACTTTCCGGGATGCGATACAGCACGCGCAGGATGGTCCGCACCTGCTGCAAGTCGGAGGAATAGCAGTCCGCCGAAAGCTCCTTGGTCTGCTGGCGGACGGTGAGGGGCACGATGTGCGTGACGAACGGCGTCTTCCAGCCGAAACCTTCCGGCTTGAACACCGACGAGACCTTGCCGAGCGTGACCTCCACACCGCGATAGCCCGGCTCCACGATGTAGCTGCTGGTCGAGCCGAGCACGACGAGGACGAATATCAGCAGCGCGATTCCGATGAGTTTGGCGAGTTTTTGTGGTGTCATAATTTGAAAAGGTTGAAATCAACCGCAGGCTAGCGCGCCGCCGCCGCAAAGCAAGCCGTCAAACACCGATGTCTTCGTTCCACAGCTCCGGGCGCGCGGCGATAAAATCCTTCATCAGCTTGATGCACGCCGGGTCGTTGAGGATTTCCAGCTTCACGCCCTGCGCGCGGACGTAGGCTTCCGGGCCTTGGAACGTGACGTTTTCGCCGACGATGATGCGGGGGATTTTGTAGAGCAACGCCGCGCCGCTGCACATCGGGCACGGCGAAAGCGTAGAGTAAAGGATGCAGCGCGCGTAAGTCTTGGCGGTGAGCCGCCCGGCGTTTTCGAGGCAGTTCATCTCGGCGTGGTGGATCACGCTGCCGTGCTGCACGCGCTGGTTGTGGCCGCGCCCGATGATTTTTCCGTCGCACACCAACACCGAGCCGATGGGAATGCCGCCGGCGGCGAGACCTTTCTTCGCTTCTTCAATCGCGGCTTCGAGAAATGCGTCCATAAATTTCAGATGGCGGCGGCGATGGCGGCGCCCATCTGCGTCGTGCCGACGCGCTTCGCGCCGGCTTCGCTGGCGCTGAAGATGTCGCCGGTGCGGTTGCCGGCGTTGATGGCGGCGGTGACGGCAGCTTCGATGGCGGCGGCGGCTTCGTTCAGGTCGAAGCTGTGGCGCAGCATGAGCGCGGACGAAAGGATTTGCGCGATGGGGTTTGCAAGATTTTTGCCAGCGATGTCCGGCGCGGTGCCGCCGGCGGGTTCGTAGAAGCCGAAGGTGTTACCGCCGGTCGTGGCGCCGAGGCTGGCGCTGGGCAACATGCCGAGTGAACCGCCGAGCGCGGCGGCCTCGTCGCTGAGGATGTCGCCGAACATGTTTTCGCAGAGCAGCACGTCGAACTGCGTGGGGCGGAGCATGAGCTGCATGGCGCCGTTGTCCACGAACATGTGGTCGAGCGTGACGTCGGGATAATTCTTGCCGACGCGCGTGACGGTTTCGCGCCAGAGGA
>JAPLTZ010000223.1 GCA_026397895.1 Verrucomicrobiota bacterium
CTTAATGATGCCCATGCGGCCATGGATCAGCTTTTAGTTAAATTCAAAATACTCGAAGGAAAACGGGATATTGGTCAGATAGCACTGGAAATTGATGATGCCTTGCGCGAGATCGGTGACATTCACCATGAATATCTCGATTTCGGCGAAATCATATTTGCCCGCCATGATGTCGGCCTCGGTAATCGCAGCCGAATCGAGAATGCCTGCAACATCGAGATTATCGACGGAGAATCTATCCTTGGTTTCGATACTAGTGGGGGAAAATCCCGTCGCGGCCTTATAAAGCTGGCTGCTGATGGTGAGGTCGGAGGTGTGATCGGTAAAACCCATCACCGTGCCGCCCACCAGCGTGAGCTTCCAGCAGATGGCAAGACTGGTGACTTCGCCTGCCAGATGTGCCGTGAGGTTGGAAGATGCGGTTCTCATGCGCGAATCTCCACGATGGGGATTGCATCCCACACAAAAATACCCGGCCCATCGGCACGCACCGCCAGCGCATCGGTATCGAACCGCACCGGCACATCGAAATCAAAATCGGTACTGACATTCACGCCACCGGCCGGTGCAGCGCTGAAGGTGACAATGCCTGTGGCATGATCGACGCTGAAGCCAGAGGATTGCAGGATGGAATTGAGGTAAATCTTCACCGTGCCGGAAACGGGTTTCTTGATCTCGCGGCTGTAACTGTAGCCGCCGCTACTATATAATTTGAGCAGTTGGAATGCGGTTTGCGATCCATTGCCCGTTCCAAGATTCTGCGCCACAGCCTGATAATCCGACCAGTCCTTGAAGCGGAATCCATAGGCTTTGCCAAACCGCGCACGGAAGAACGCCTGCAGCGCCTCCATGTCGGCTTTGTTTTTGAGGCCCGTTGACACATCCCAGCGGCCACGGGCTTTCTGCCAGTTGATATTGCGCTGCTCGAACCCCGCGAATGTAGTGGTAACACTGGTGTTAAATTCTGGCCCACCGCTGGCGCCATAGGCGATTTTTGGTGGAAACTGCACCTCATGAAAAGCGGGCATTAGTTGTTCCTCGTGCGAAAGCGCTGCATCTGACCTGCCAGCTTGCTCATGATCTGGCCCTGGCTATCCATAAAACTCTGTGCGTTCGGGGTGGTGATGTTGAAGGTAATATTGCTGCCGCCAGATTTCATGTTTTTTGGCAGCACAGTTTCACCACGCTGCAGGATGGCGGGAAATTCGTCGGGCATCAGGCCGCTATGCAAGCGCGGTGCACCCGCAAAAGCATAGGCAGGGACAGCGCGGCGCATAGGGCTTCCTTCACCCACTGTGCCGCCGCCATGAAACAGGCTACCGAAAATATCATCGAAGAACCCGCCAAGAAATCCACCGCCGCTACTTCCACTACCGCCCTTAAGCAGATCGCTAAGACCACCCGCGATAGGGCCGGTGATGTTCTCGCGGATGAACATGCGCAGAATATCCTGCTGCAGCGATTGCGACCACGAGAAAGACTGCCGGAACAGCGAAGCGATGCATGGGTTTC
>JAPLTZ010000007.1 GCA_026397895.1 Verrucomicrobiota bacterium
CCTCTCGGTGATCCCCAACGGAGAAGTGTGGTAGATTCTATTATGACGCAGCCAAAAATCATTCAGGGCGGGATGGGCGTCGCCGTCTCCGGGTGGAGTCTGGCCAAGACCGTCTCCCAGTTCGGCCATCTCGGCGTGGTTTCCGGCACGGGCCTCGCCATCGTCCTGCTGCGCGGACTCCAATTGGGCGATCCCAGCGGCCATCTGCGGCGCGCGTTGGATAATTTTCCCGTGCCCGCCATCGCGCAGCGCGTGGTGAAGCAATATTTCGTCCCCGGCGGCAAGCCCGCCGCCGCCGCGTTCCCCGTCACCGCGATGCCCACGCTCCAGCCGCACATCTCGACCGTGGAACTCATGGTCGCCGCCAACTTCGTGGAAGTTTTCCTCGCCAAGGAAGGCCACGGCGGCCTCGTCGGCATCAACTTCCTCGAAAAAATCCAGCTCCCCACCCTGCCCTCCATCTACGGCGCGATGCTCGCCGACGTGGACTACATCCTGATGGGCGCGGGCATTCCCCGCTCCATTCCCGGCTGCCTCGACGCGCTGGCAAAAGGCGAACCCGCCAAGCTGAAGATTGATGTCGAAGGCGCGCTCGCCGGCGAGGAATCCTTTTCCCACTTCGACCCGAAGGACATCTGGAGCGGCCCCGCGCCCGCCCTGAAACGCCCGCAATTCCTCGGCATCGTCTCCTCCGCCACGCTCGCCATGACCCTCGCCAAGAAAGCCAACGGCCACGTGGACGGCTTCATCGTCGAAGGCGACACCGCCGGCGGCCACAACGCCCCGCCCCGCGGCCCCATGCAACTCGGCCCCACCGGCGAACCCATCTACGGCCCGCGCGACGTGGCCGACCTCGACAAAATCCGCGAGCTCGGCCTGCCCTTCTGGCTCGCCGGCTCCTACGGTCGCCCCGGCAAACTCGCCGCCGCCCTCGAACGCGGCGCGGCAGGCATCCAGGTCGGCACCGCCTTCGCCTTCTGCCAGGAATCCGGCATCCAGCCCGAACTCAAGCAGCAAGCCATCCAATTGAGCCGCGCCCGCACCGCCCGCATCTTCACCGACCCCATCGCCTCGCCCACCGGCTTCCCCTTCAAGGTCGTGCAGATGGCCGACACGCTTTCCGACGCCGCCGTTTACGACAGCCGCGACCGCATCTGCGACCTCGGCTATCTCCGCCACCTCTACCGCAAGGAAGACGGCAGCATCGGCTACCGTTGCCCCGCCGAACCCGTGGCCGATTTCATCCGCAAAGGCGGCACGGACGCCGACGCCAAAGGCCGGAAATGTCTTTGTAACAGTCTCGTCGCCAACGTCGGCCTCGGCCAGGTTCGTTCCGCGACCGAAACCGAACTCGCCCTGCTCACCGCCGGCGACGACGTGACGGACATCGCCCGCTTCCTCAAACCGGGTTGTGACTCCTACACCGCCGAGCCGGTCGCCGTGGCTTGAGCCGGTTGGCGCAATCGGATTGAACAAACCCCGCCGCGCGCGCGTCCAAAGACCGCGCCGCCGTGCAACGTGAACTTGCGCGGCCGCCGCTCGGCTGATACCGTTTCCGCCGATTTATCCAACAACAATTATGAAAATGAAATTCGCTCTCACGCTGGCCGCTTTCGCCGCCGCGCTCAACCTCGCCACCGCCGCCGACCTCACCGGCACCGTCACCCTCAAAGGCACGCCGCCGCCGGAAAAAGAAATCGGCCCGCTCAAGGACGACGCCACCTGCGGCAAGTTCCACACCGGGGCCGCGCCCATGACGCATTTTTACAGCGTCGGCGCGAACGGCGGTCTCGCCGACGCCGTCGTGATGCTCAAGGGCATCACCGGCAAATCCACCGGCGCGAGCGCGCCCGCGATGATTGTGGACCAGAAGGGTTGCCTCTACACCCCGCAGATTTTCGCCGTGCAAACCGGCCAGACCATCACGATCAAGAATTCCGACCCCGTGCTGCACAACGTCCACTCCGTTCCGGCCGTCGCCGGCAACACGGAAGAAAACAAGGCGCAGATGCCCGGCGGCGCGGATCTGAGCTTCAGCTTCTCCAAGCCGGAGAATTTCATGAAGTTCAAGTGCGACGTGCATCCGTGGATGTTCGCATGGGTGACGGTGGTGGATCATCCGTGGTTCGCCGTGACGGACAAGGACGGCAAGTTCACCATCAAGGACGTGCCACCCGGCAAATACACCGTCACCGCGCTCCACCGCAAAGGCGCACCCGCCGGTGTGGAGCAAGAAGTGGAAGTGAAGGCCGACGGCGCCAAGGCCGACTTCACTATCGAACTGAAGTAAGCCCCGGAAGTTTTCGAACGACCGCTGCGGCTGCAAGGCCGCAGCGGTTTTTCTTTCCGCCGTGAACCTCTGATGAGTCACACCAATCACAATCCTTGGCTGCACCGCTTCGCCCTGCTGACGGCGTTCGCCACGCTCGGCCTCATCGGCCTCGGCGGGCTGGTGACGAGCCACGGCGCGGGCATGGCCGTGCCGGATTGGCCGACGAGCTACGGCTACAACATGTTCGCCCTGCCGTTCAAGTTCTGGAAGGGCGGCGCGTTTTTTGAGCACACGCACCGGCTGCTCGCTTCCGGCGTCGGCTTGCTGACGACGGTGCTGGCGGTGTGGCTGTGGCGGAAAGAATCGCGGCGCTGGCTGCGGTGGCTCGGCGTGGCGGCATTTGTCGGCGTGGTGCTGCAAGGCGTGCTCGGCGGGCTGCGCGTGGTGTGGTTCAAGGATGAAATCGGCATCTTCCACGCGGCGCTCGCGCAGGTGTTTTTCGTGCTGGTCAGCGCCATCGCGCTGTTCACGAGCGAGTGGTGGGCGGAACGCCGAACTCCGGTTCGGCGTGTTGGGGAAAACCTGTTTCTTGCCGAACCGGAGTTCGGCGCTCCAGTGCGCCGGCTTTTCCTGTTCACGACGGTTTTGATTTGGCTCCAGCTCATCCTCGGCGCGACGATGCGGCATCAGCACGCGGGGCTGGCGATTCCGGATTTTCCGCTGGTGCACGGCAAGCTCTGGCCGGACACGAGCGCGGCGGCGGTGGTGGGTTACAACGCGGCGCGGTTTGACTTGGCCGGCGAAAATCCCATCACGGCTTTTCAGATTTGGCTGCAACTGGCGCATCGCTTCGGGGCGTCCTTGATTTTGGGCG
>JAPLTZ010000259.1:0-895 GCA_026397895.1 Verrucomicrobiota bacterium
GCGCATCGCTACTTTGGAGAAAATTTTCGCCGACCAGCGCGACCTCCTCGCCAAGTATCTCGGCCACGGCGAGCCCGCGCGTGTCGGTCAGATTTTCTGTCCCTACAAGGAAGTGCTCGACGATTACAACGCCGGCCTGCGCGTGCCCGACGACGTGCCCATCGTCTGGCCGGACGACAACTTTGGCTACGTCCGCCGCTACGCCACGTCCGCCGAGCGCGCCCGCAGCGGCGGCCTCGGGGTTTACTACCACGACTCCTACAGCGGCATGCCGCTATCGTGGCTGTGGATTGATACCTTGCCGCCCGCGCTCACCTGGTCCGAGATGACCCGCGCCTACGAGCAGGGCGCGCGCAGCGTTTGGATCGTCAACGTCGGCGACATCAAGAACACCGAGCGCTCGATGGAATTCTTCCTCGACCTCGCGTGGCACGCTGACCGCACCGACCTCGATGCGCCCGCCCGCTTCCTGCGCGAAACCGCTGCGCGCGATTTCGGCACTGCCAATGCCGCTGCTGTGGCTGACATCTTGAGCCGCCTGCAAGCCATCAACTTCGCCCGCAAGACCGAGCATCTTCAGTGGCATCTCACAATGACGCCTTACCAACCCACTGAACTCAACGAAGCCGAGATTCACGCACGTCTGAAGTCCTGCGCCGCTCTGCTGCGCGACAGCGACGTGCTGGCGGAACGGTTGCCAGCCGCCGCGCGCGATGCTTACTTCCAACTTGTCGGCTATCCCGTCGGCATCACCGCCGCGGCCAACGAGCGTTACTTCCGCGCCGAACTCGCGCGGGCTGACGTCGCGCGTGGGCGTTCACCGGATGCGAACCGCGCGGCGGCGCAGGCGGGCGAAAAACGCGTGGACGAACTCACGGCCCGTTACAACAACGAC
>JAPLTZ010000259.1:903-5079 GCA_026397895.1 Verrucomicrobiota bacterium
GCGGCAAATGGCGCAACATCGTCAGCGAAAACGGTTATTCCGCCGATGCTTGGCCACGCTTTCAGCGCGACACCAAAACGCCGCGTCCAGAACCAACGACCAACAACGTCTGCCCGCCCGCCCCGCCTGAAGCTGAATTACTCACACGTCCTACGGGTTCACACTCGGGTGATTTCGAAGAACGAGGTAAAGCCATCTCCATTCACGCCGGTCACTTCACCGGTCAGCGTGATCTGCCCTCCGGCGCTGGTTGGCGCAGCATTCCCGGCCTTGGTCGCACCGGTTCGGCGGTCACGGTGTTGTCTTCAACAACAGTCATCACGTCCAACGCCGCGCCGAGTCTGGATTATCGTTTTCACGTCGCCACCGGCGGGGCGGCCACGTTGCGGGTGCGCTTGTTGCCCACCTTTCCGCTGGTCAGCGGGCAGGGGTTGCGCCTCGCGGTGGCTGTTGACGACGGCGCTCCGCTTCCGCTGGCGGTCACCACCGGCTTTGACACCAAGCGCTCCGACTCCGCGCTTTCTGCGTGGCAACAGCGCGTGCTCGCCAATGCCACCGAAGCCACACGCAAACTTCCGCAACCCCTCACACCCGGCTGGCACACGCTGCGTCTCGTCGCCGTGGCTGCCGGCGTCGTCGTGGATAAAATCATTCTCGATTTCGGCGGTTTGCAACCGTGCTATGATGGCCCGGCGGAAACGCGCCTCCCATAGGTCGTATATGAGCACAAAAAACTTTATCGGATTGTTGGTCGCGCTGCTGTGGTTGGCCGGCTGGCTGCCGTCTGTTCGGGCGCGCGAAGGCGCGCCGCTGGACGAGAGGCGGAAGTTTATTCAAGGCGCCGCGCGGGGAGCGGAGCCGGTGGGTTTTGATGGTGTCCGCTGGGCGTCAGTCGCCTTGCCGCACGACAGGGGCATCGCCGGGCCGTTTGCCACGACGAACAAACCCGCCGGGCCGCAGACGGAGCTCCAGTATCTTTCCGGTCGCGGACCAAAAGACGCGGTGGCTTGGGATTTCCAGATCAGCGGCGGCCGGCGATCCGGTGAAGCTGCCACCATCCCCGTGCCTTCGAATTGGGAACTCCACGGCTTCGGCAGTTTCACCTACGGCCAGGAAATCAACACAAGCCGGCCGAGCGCGGATTCTACCGCAGAAAATTCACCGTGCCGGAAAGCTGGTCGGGCCGCCGGATCAATCTCGTTTTCAACGGCGTGATGACCGACGCCAGCGTGAAGGTGAACGGGCGCAGCGCCGGGCCCACCCACATCGGGGCCTTTTACCAGTTCAAATACGACATTACTGCGCTCCTGAAAAAGGAGAAGGGCGCGGAGAACGTGCTGGAAGTCGAGGTCGCGAAAACCAGCTCCAGCCCGGAGTCCAACCTGGCTGAACACGCCGGCGACTACTGGTGTTTCGGCGGCATTTTCCGTCCCGTCTGGCTCGAAGCGCTTCCCGCAAGCTCGATTGAACACGTCGCGATTGACGCGCGCGCCGACGGAAATCTCACCGCCGATCTGACCCTTGGTTTCCGCGGGCCCAGGCGACTGGACGGAACGAAGCTGTTGCCCGAAACCATCGTAGTCCAGGTTCTCGGTGCCGACGGCCAGCCTGCGGGCGAGCCGGTCACCCAGAAGATTCCACACGGCGGAACCGGACGCCTGAAGATTTCCACCCAAATCAAAGATCCGGCGTTGTGGACGGCCGAGACGCCGAACCTGTATTCACTCCGCATTTCGCGGAAATCAGGCGACCGGGTGGTGCACACCGTCACGCAACGGTTCGCCTTCCGGACGTTCGAGGTGCGCGACGGCCAGGGGCTGTTTCTCAATGGCCAGCGCATCCTGCTCAAGGGCGTGAACCGTCCCAGCTTTAGGCCGGATACGGGGCGGGCGTTGGACCCGGAGGACTGCTATGCGGACGCGCGTCTGATCAAAGCGATGAACATGAACGCCGTGCGCATGTCGCACTATCCGCCCGACGAGGCGTTTCTGGATGCTTGCGATGAATTGGGGCTTTACGTGCTCGACGAACTCAGCAGTTGGCAAAACGCGCACAGCACCGAGGTCGGCCGCAGACTTGTCAGGGAAATGGTCGAGCGTGATGTGAACCATCCCTCGGTTCTTTTTTGGGAAAACGGCAATGAAGGCGGCTGGAACCGTGATCTCGATGGCGACTTCACCCTCTACGACCCACAGCAGCGCCGCGTGCTTCATCCGTGGGATCCGTTCAGCGGCATTGATACCAGACACTATCCGGCCTACAGCGACCTCATCCAGCGCGTGAAAGGCCCTCATCTCGTCATGCCCACCGAGTTCCTGCACGGCCTCTACGACGGGGGCGCGGGTGCGGGGCTGGAGGACAATTGGAACGCCATTGCCGAATCGCCGGTGGGCGCGGGTGGTTTCATCTGGACGCTCGCCGACGAGGGTGTGCGCCGCGATGACCAGAATGGGCGGATTGACGTGTTCGGAACTTATGCGCCGGATGGCATCGTCGGACCGCACCACGAAAAGGAAGGCAGCTACCACACGGTGCGCAACATCTGGTCGCCCGTGCAGATCGCCAAACCGGTGATTGATGAAAAATTCACCGGCAGGCTCACCGTTTCCAACCGCTACGATTTCACCTCGCTGGCAAAATGCCGTTTCGAATGGAAACTGGTGCGTTATCCCGGCCCGGCGGATGTGAAAGCTCCCGTGCGGACCCTCGCGGAAGGCAGTGTTCCTTCGCCCGCCGTTCCGCCGCATGGCAGTGGCGAGCTTGCGGTGCCGTTGCCGGCGAACTGGCGCAAGGCCGACGCGCTCTCCGTCGTCGCGTTCAGCCCGGACCAGCAGGAACTTTGGAACTGGGTCTGGCCTCTGCCGGCAATCGCGCGGCAGGCTGAAGTGAAAACCAAGTCCGTCGCGCCCAAGGTGGAAACCGCGGCGGGAGAGATTCATCTGATCGCCGATGATCTGACCGCGAGTTTCGACGCGTCCAGTAGCCTTTTGAAAAGCGTGCGGCGCGGGGACAGGACCTTCGCGTTGTCCAACGGTCCGAGACTCTCGTTTGCCAAGCCCGAATCCGCCGGTGCCGTCGAGTGGCTGCCTTTCGCCAGCGAGGACCCGGCCACGCACACCTACCAACTCGCCAGCCGTCATCTCGCCAGCACGGCGCAGGTGGAACTGGATTTCAACAAGTCAATTCCCTACGCCTGCTACAAGCTCGAAGTCTCGCCCGACGGACGGACTTGGAAAACCTTGTTCGACGGCAGTTGTCGCGTGGCGGATTTGAAGAGCTGCAATTTCGCCCCGCAGCGGGTGACCGCGGTGCGAATCTCGAACCCGCGTCGCCATGACGGCCAGTCGCTCGCGATCAAATCGGTGCGCCTCGGCTATGCGGCGGCGGCTTATCCAATCGAAACGACCGCTCCGGCGACGGTCACCACTGGCAACAGCAAAGACTCGGAGACCGGCAAACCGGTCGCGTGGCTGGAAAGCCGTGGGGCCGCCGGGTTGAATCACTTCCGCTGGTCGCTGTCGGGCGACGGCGATTTGCGGCTGGATTACGACTACACCCTGAACGGTGATTTTCTCCATCACGGCATCAGCTTTGATCTTCCGGCGACTCAGATGAAATCCCTGCGCTGGCTGGGCGATGGCCCTTATCGGGTTTGGCAGAACCGCCTGCGCGGCACCTGGCTCGGCATTCATGAAACCGCCTGCAACGACACCCAGACCGGCGAATCGTGGGGCTATCCCGAGTTCCAAGGTATCTTCGCTGGGTTGCGCTGGGCTAATCTCGAAACACCCGCCGGCCGTCTGACCGTTGCCAGTGCTTCTCCTGACGTCTATCTTCGGGTCGGGACGCCGCGAATCAGTCACGCGAATACGACGGTGGTGTTTCCCACCGGTGACCTCTCGTTTCTGCACGCGATTCCCGCGATGGGCTCCAAGGTCAATCTACCCGAGCGCTCCGGCCCAACCGGCCAGCCTGCAAAAGCCAGCGGCGATTACCGCGGCACGCTGACTTTCACGTTCGGGAGCGCGGAACCCTGACGGATGAATTTTCAGAGCTATTGACCACATCCATGAAACCAAAAAACCTTCCCTGTCGCGCGCTCGTGTTAATTGGCGTTTGTTTCGCGTTCGCCTTTTCGCTCCGCGCCGAAGTTGTCTCGGCCACGATTCCAACGCC
>JAPLTZ010000064.1 GCA_026397895.1 Verrucomicrobiota bacterium
TCATGCCCAGCTCGACGGCTTTCTGCCGCAGCACGAGCGTGGGCGCGCGGTCGTTGATGAGCGTGCGGATGGCGTCGCCGATGATGAGCAGTTCGTAGATGCCTTTGCGGCCTTTGTAGCCGGTGTCGTGGCAGGCGGAGCAGCCGCGGCCGTAGTAAAATACTTTGTCGCCGAGGTCGTGCGGCGAGAGGTTGAGCAGCGACAACTGCGCCTCGGTCGGCTCGAACGGCGATTTGCAATCCTTGCAGACGCGACGCACGAGCCGCTGGCCGAGCACGGCGACGAGCGTAGAGGAAATGAGGAATGGTTCGACGCCCATGTCCACCAAGCGCGTGATGGCGCCGGGGGAATCGTTCGTGTGCAGCGTGCTCAAGACCAAGTGGCCGGTGAGCGAGGCCTGGATGGAAATCTGCGCGGTCTCCAGGTCGCGCATTTCGCCGACCATGATGATGTCCGGGTCCTGCCGCAGGAACGAGCGCAGCGCCTTGCTGAAGGTCATGCCGGCGGCTTCGTTGATGGCCACCTGCATGATGCCCTCGATGTCGAATTCCACCGGGTCTTCCGCCGTGAGCAGCTTGGAATCAATCGTGTTCACCCGCCGCAGCGCGGAATAAAGCGTCGTCGTCTTGCCGCAACCGGTCGGGCCGGTGACGACGAAGATGCCGTTGGGGCGCTGGATGATTTCGGTGATGTAGTTGTAAATCTCCTTCGGGAAGCCGAGCGTTTCGAGTTCGAGGTTCACCGCCGAACGGTCGAGCACGCGCAGCACGACGGACTCGCCGAACGCCGTCGGCAGCGTGGAGATGCGGAGGTCAATGACCCGCTTGCCGACGGGGATGGTCAGGCGGCCGTCCTGCGGCACGCGGCGCTCGGAGATGTTGAGGTTGCCCATGACCTTCAGGCGGGAAATAATGGCGAGGGCGAGGTGCTTGGGCGGCGGCGACATTTCGTAGAGCGCGCCGTCCACGCGGTAACGGATCTTGAATTCGTCCTCGAACGGCTCGAAGTGGATGTCGCTCGCCCGGTCCTGCACGGCCTGCATGAGGACGAGGTTGACAAACTTGACGATGGGCGCGGCTTCGGCGAGGTCGGCGGCGGCCTTCTCGTCGGCGGCATCGGCGATTTCCTGGGAGAGGGTGTCGTCGCTGCCGAGTTCCTTGACGAGGTCGAGGACGCTGGCAGTCTCTTCGCCGTAATTCTTGTCAATGGCGCGGAAGATTTGCGCGGGGTCGGCGATGACGATCTGGAGGTCGTGCTTGATGACGAAGCTCAGCTCGTCAATGTGCGTGTTGTTGAGCGGTTCGGCGAGGGCGAGTTGCAGGGTGTTGCCCTGGAGCGCGGCGGGGAAACACTGGTAGGTGCGGGCGGTCGCGGCGGGCACGGCTTGCAGGACTTCCTTGGAAACCTCGCCGAGATTGACGACGACGGTGCCGAGGAAGTCGGCCATGAGGTTGAGCTGGGCGGGAACGTCGAGCAGGCCGAGGTCGGCAATGACCTGGCTGATGGGCTTGCCGGTGCGGCCCTGTTCGGCAACGGCTTCTTCAAATTGAAGGTCGTCAATGAGTCCGCGTTCGCGGATGAGGGCGAGCAAGGGATGGTTAGCGGCTTCGGGCATATCCGGCTATTTCTTGGTTTCCATCTGGACGCCGGATTTTTCGCCGACGGCCTGGGCGAGTTCGAGCTCCTGCAGTTTCTGCACGATAGTGACGGGGTCCTGCGACTTGGTGATGACTTCGTCGCGCGCGATCATGCCCTGCTGGTATTTGTCCAGCAGGAAGCTGTCGAGGGTGACCATGCCGTATTTCGCGCCGGTCTGGATGTCGGAGTTGAGGCGGAAGGTCTTGTTGTCGCGGATGAGCGCGGCGACGGACGGGGTGTTGATCATCACCTCGAACACAGCCACGCGGCCCGGCTTGTCGATGCGCGGGATGAGCAACTGGGAAATGACCGCCTGCAACACGGTGGAAAGCTGGATGCGGATGGTCTCCTGCTGGTTCACGGGGAAGGCGTTCACCAGACGGTCAATCGTCTTGGCCGCGCCTGTCGTGTGCAGTGTGCCGAAGACCAAGTGGCCGGTTTCGGCGGCGGTCACGGCGGCCTCGATGGTTTCCAAGTCGCGCATTTCGCCGACGAGCACCACGTCCGGGTCCTGCCGCAGCGCGCGGCGCAGCGCCTCGGCGAAGTTGGGCACGTCCACGTGGATTTCGCGCTGGGTGATGAGCGCCTTCTTGTGCTTGTGGTAATACTCGATCGGGTCTTCGACGGTGATGATGTGGGCCTCGTCGCGTTCCTCGTTGATGATGTTGATCATCGAGGCGAGCGTGGTGGTCTTGCCGGAACCGGTCGGGCCGGTGACGAGCACCAGGCCGCGCGGCTTGTAGAGCAGTTCGCGGCAGGACGCGGGCAAACCAATCTGCTCGAAGGTGAGCATCTTGCTGGGAATCTGCCGCAGCACCATGGCGAAGTTGCCTTTCTCCTTGAACACGCTCACGCGGAAACGCGCGGCGTCGCCGAACGCGAAACCAAAGTCCGCGCCGCCGCGCTCGCGGACATGCTGGATGTGGTCGTCGGACGTGATGCTGCGCATGAGCTCCTCGGTGTCTTCCGGGCCAAGGTGCGGGCCTTCGACGCGGTGGAGGATGCCGTGGACGCGGATGACGGGCGGGACGCCGACGCGGATGTGAAGGTCGGAGGCGCCTTCGGAGACCACCAACTGGAGGAGGTCGGACATTTGGTAGGACATAAATCAGGAAGGTAGAAGGTTGAATGCAGAATGCAGAATGACTCCTGCCAGCGGTTGTCGCCGGCGGTCGGGTGATTGGTTTTCGGCGACCGAAAGTTTCAGCGTGATATTCGCCGGGTTGGTTTCTTCATTCTTCATTCAGACTTCCTCCTTGGTTTTCATTCCTCGTCGCCGACGGTGGCGCGCACGACTTCCTCGCAGGTCGTCAGGCCGGAGAGGACTTTGCGGATGCCGTCCTCGCGCAATGACCGCATGCCGGCCTGCCGGGCGCGGGCGCGGAGGACGGACGAGGGGACTTTTTCGTAGATCAATTTCCGCGATTCGTCGTCAATGACGAAGATTTCAAAGACGCCGAACCGGCCGCGGTGGCCGGAGCCGTTGCAATTGCTGCAGCCCTTGCCCTTCGCGAATTTGCCGGAGGCGACCTGCTCGGGGGTGAGGTTGAGCGGGCGGAGCTCGTCGGCGGTCGGCTGGTAGGGCGCGGTGCATTGCTTGCAGATTTTGCGGACGAGCCGTTGCGCCATGAGCGCGCGCGTGGAGGAGGCGATGAGGAACGGCTTCACGCCCATGTCGATCAAGCGGGTGACGGCGCTGGGCGCGTCGTTGGTGTGCAGCGTGGAGAACACCAGATGGCCGGTGAGCGAGGCGTTGATGGCGATGGTGGCTGTCTCGAGGTCGCGGATTTCCCCCAGCATGACGACGTTGGGCGACTGGCGCAGGATGGCGCGCAGGGCCCGGGAAAAGGAAAGGCCGACGGCTTCGTTGACCTGCACCTGGTTGATGCCGGCGAGAACGTATTCGACGGGGTCTTCGACGGTGATAATCTTGCGGTCGGGGCGGTTGATGTAGTGCAGGCAGGAATACAGCGTGGTCGTTTTTCCGGAACCGGTGGGGCCGGTGACGAGCAGGATGCCGTCGGGCAGCGAGATCAATTTCTCGAACGTCTGCTGGTCGTCGGTCATGAAGCCGAGTTCGGAGAGGCCGAGCTTGAGGCCTTCCTTGTCGAGAATACGCATGACGATGCTCTCGCCGTGCACCGTCGGCAGGCAGGAGACGCGGAGGTCCACGTTCTTCACGCCGACGTTGGCCTGGATGCGGCCGTCCTGCGGGATGCGGTGTTCCGCGATGGACATGTTGGACTGGATCTTGAGGCGCGCGATGACGGAGGCCTGGAGTTTTTTGGGCGGGCCTTTGATTTCCTGCAACATGCCGTCAATGCGGTAGCGGACGCGGAAGGTCTTGGACAGCGGTTCGAGGTGGATGTCGGACGCGCGCATCTTGAACGCCTCGGTGACGATCTGGTTGACGAGCTTGATGAGCGGCGCGTCGGCCTCGGCGGCTTCGGCGGCGACGGCTTCATCCACCACGTCCACCCCGCCGTGTTCGGCGTCGAGGTCCTTCATCACGTCCTTGAACCGGTCGTCGGCGACGACGCCCTTCTTCTCGGCGTAATATTTTGAAAGCGCACTCTCGATGTCCTGCTCGGTGGCGACGGCGATGTTTATTTCGGCGCGGAGCAGATGCGAAAGGCTGTCCACCGTGGCGAGGTCGGAAGGGTCGGCGAGCGCGATGGTGAGGCTGTTGTCGTGCTTGTAGACGGGGATGACGCGGTATTTGCGGGCGATTTCGCGGGAGACGACCCCGATGACCTCCGGGTCGATCTGCATGCCGGCGATGTGCACGACTTCCGCGCCGACGTGCGCGGCCTTGGCCTGGGTGACATCGGTGGGGCGGATGACCTTGTTGGCCAGCAGCAGGTCCACCACGCCCACGCCGGAATCCCGCGCTTCGGTCTTGGCGGCGGCCAGTTGCGGGGCGGTCAAAAACCCCAGGTCCACCAGCATGTCCAACAGATAATCGTCTCGTTCAGCCACAAAAATCTTTCAGTCCCAAAATTGTTTCTCGTGAATGCCCCGGCAAGCTACCAGCGAAAAGGCCGGAGCGAAAGCGGGAATTGCCGCGCCGCTCAACCGAGCGCCGCGCGATAGACCTCCTCGTAACGCCGCGCCATCTCCGCCACGGAAAATTCCGTGCGAATCCGCTCCTGCGCCGCCGCGACCAGCCGCGCTGCCAGCGGCGCGTCGTCCAGCA
>JAPLTZ010000344.1 GCA_026397895.1 Verrucomicrobiota bacterium
GCGAAGATGATTTCGCCGTGAAGCAGCGCGCCAAGGAAATCTTCCAGAAATGGTCCGCCGAGCTGGGCGGCATGGATCACGAGACGATTGACGCTGGCGCGGCGAACAGCGGCGACTCGCTCAAGGCGCTGGCGAAGCTGCGCGAGGCGTTGCAGACGCTGCCGTTCTTCGGCGGGGGCAAGGTGGTGTGGCTGCGGGACTGCAATTTTCTTTCGGATGACCGCGTGCTGGCCGCCGCCGCTGTGACCGAGACGCTGGGGGAAATCGCGGCGGAGTTGAAAGAGTTTGCCTGGCAGAACGTCCGCCTGCTCATCAGCGCGGGCAAGGTGGACAAGCGGAAGGTTTTTTACAAGACGGTGGAGAAGCTCGGCGCGGTGGAGGTTTTCGCGGGGCTTTCGGTGGATGACCGCGATTGGTTGCAGCAGGCGGAGGGATTGGCGTTGCGGGAGTTCCGGGCGCAAAAGAAGGATGTTTCCGACGAAGCACTGGCAGAGTTGGTGGCGCGGGTGGGGCCAAATTCCCGATTGTTGACGAACGAAGTTGAAAAGCTCGCGGTGTCGGTCGGTGACCGGCGGGAAATCGAGATCGCTGATGTGCGTTCGGTCTGTATCCAGAACAAGACGGCGCGGGCGTTTGCGCTGGGGGATGCATTGGGCGACCGGAATCTGGCGTTGCTGCTGCGGCGGCTGGACGAGGAGTTGTGGGAGATGAAGTTCGACAAGGACAAATCGGAAATCGGGCTGCTCTACGGGTTGATTGGCAAGGTGCGGGCGTTGCTGTTTCTTAAGGAGATGGTCAGCGAGGGTTGGTTGAAGCCGACTGGTGATTACAACGGGTTCAAGGCGCAGCTTGAGCGCGTGCCAAAAGAAAAATTACCAGCAGACCGGCGCTTCAACCCGCTGGCGTTGAATCCGTATGTGTTGTTCAAGGCGTTGCCGCAAGCACGGCAATACACGCAGGCCGAGCTGGTTCGGGCGATGGATTTGCTCCTGCAGTGCAATCGCCAACTGGTTTCCAGCGGTTTGGATGGCGCGCTGATATTGCAACAGGCGTTGATCAAGATTGTCGGGCGGACTGGTGCAACATCTTTGGGGCGAGCCTGATGGCGACGGGAGGCGGGTGAATGTCTTTTGAATGGCTGCCGAGACTCTCGGCATGCTCATAAACAGTCGGGTAAAACATAAACAGTCGGGTAAAATCTTGCACTCGCGAAATAAAGAGGCTATAGATAACGCAACTTTATCCCGAAAAACAAAGAACCGATAACCAAACTTAAGAAATGATTTTTCGCATCAAACCGATTCTTTGTTTTGGGTTGTTATTGTTGGGCAGCACTTGCTGGTTGCCAGCCCAAGAGGTCGTCAGCGGAATTTTTGGTTTTCAAAAAATCACCCTGTCAGCCAATTCCGATTCCATCATTGCCGTCCCGTTTAATCGGTTATCAGCGGATTCCGGTCTGGTCAGTTCGGTTTCGGGCAGTGTTGTCCAGGTTCAAGGGACGCCGAATTGGACGGCGAGCCAGTTTGTTTATTCTGCCGGCGTGCAATCAAACACCTACTATGCCCGGTTTGATTCGGGGGCGTGGGAGGGGCGATATTTT
Source organism: Verrucomicrobiota bacterium (assembly GCA_026397895.1). Classification (GTDB taxonomy): domain Bacteria; phylum Verrucomicrobiota; class Verrucomicrobiia; order Limisphaerales; family JAFMIX01; genus JAFMIX01. The sequence continues at coordinate 1,601 of JAPLTZ010000344.1, forward strand.
ACGATTACCAACAATGGAACAAATTCACTCACGCTGAATTTGGCGGGGGAGGTGCTGGCGGGAGTGCTGGCCGGAGATGCGGTTTCAATAATTCCATATTGGACTCTTGGGGCAGTGTTTCCAAATGGCGGGAATCCGACTAATTGGAATGGCGTTCATGTGACCACCAGCACGTTTTCTCACAAAACAGACCTGTTGATTCCAGATTTTACGGGCAATGGAAAAAATCTGGCTCCTACGTTGTTTTATTATCTCTACACAAATGCAACGAGTGGTGCCAACTGGCGGTTGAGCGGCCAGACTACTAATAACAACGACGATATTCTACGACCAAACACCTATTTTATAGTTCGCAACAGTTATTCCAATGCCACATTTGTGGCGATGGGGGATGTCCAGACGACGAAGACAGTTGTGGGTATTCGAGGCAGTCTGACTGTTGTGCAGGACAATTTCGTGGGACTTCCGCGGCCGATTGAAGTTTCATTGGACAATTCTGGCTTGTTGACCAATTACTCCTTCACGGTAAGTTCGAGCTCGTTTAACCAAAAAGATCAGTTGCTCATATTTAACTATACGAACGTTGCCAAAAACCAAGCCCCAGTTGATTTTTATTATTATTTGACTAATGCGGGGTGGCGCAAGTCTGGAGCGGGCACGACCAATTACGGCCCCTCTAACGTGTTTGTTTCTGGAGGAGGGTTTATAATCCGAAGGGCAACGAACTCAATTACAGGACCGTTCTGGACAAACTCTCCTACCTATTAAGATGAGCATGAAATTTCTATTAAATCGCATCAAATTTACGCTGTTTGTTTTGATTGGTGTTGCGTTGATTCGGGCAAGCACCTGTTCAGGGACGACTTCGTATCAGTTGCAAGCCGCGAAGTTGCAAGATGCTGGCGGTGCTCCAGCAAGCGGATTGGTGATTTTTGTTGCTAGCCGAAGCAATGCGGTTTTTTCACTCCCGACTACGACAAATTTTGTTTCTGGTGATGATATTATCTTAGGCAGCTATAATGCAGCAGGCGGTGAACTTGATGTTGTCGCATCAGGTTTGGTGTTGGCCAATGGTTGGGACACGGGTGATGCATTGGCAATTTATTGGTTTCCAACGCTGACAACCAGTTCGACTTTTCCAATCCCTCCAGGGACTCCTTACGGAATTTTCAGCGACAACAACAGTTTGGCGGCAGGGGATGGAAGCGATTCTTGGGTCACTCCGGGGGATGGCTCGGCCGTGACTTTAAGATTTCTGACTGCTTCCTACGGGGGGTCAAATCCTGAAACCTATGGCTTGGCCTCGTCTGTGGTGGCGGGAGGCAATAATCCGCCTGTTGCCAATCCTGACGGTCCATTTTTGCGTGCCCCCGGCCTTTCGCTCAAGATAGCCATCACCAACTTGCTCGCGAATGACACCGATGCTGATACCAATGTGCTTACTTTCACCGGTATTGTCGGGAACAGCACCAACAACTTTCCTTTGACCACCAACGCGCAATATGTGTTTTACCCCTCGAACGCCGGCAACGTTTCAGATCGGTTCAGCTACACCATCAGCGATGGTCAAGGCGGAGTGAGCACCGGCTTGGTTTACATTGCCATCAGCACCGATGTTTATGGCCAGGCTCTCGGTATCACCAACGCTGCCGGAAACTTCATCGCAACCTTTGCTGGTATTCCCGGCTATTCTTATACCGTGCAACGGGCCACTAACGTGAACTTCAGCCTCGACCTGACAAATGTGGTTACAATCATTGCTCCAACCAATGGCCTGTTCCGGTGGACGAACAGCCCCCCCATTCCTCCGACAGCCTACTATCGGCTCCGCTATAACAGTCCGTAACCGGGCAATAATCTCCGTCGCCGTTCACGAGTAGGACGGTTTCAGATTCCACTCGTTGACCAGGTCGCGCGGAATTTCGTTCAGGAAGCGCGAAGGCGTCTGAAAAGTGTCGCCACTGTTGCCAAAACCTGCGCGCATGAACGGGTAGCTCAAATACAACTCGTCCTTCGCCCGCGTCACGGCCACATAGAATAGCCGCCGTTCCTCCTCCTCGCCTTCCGTGCTGTCCAGCGACCGCCCCGAGGGAAACATTCCATCGCACAGCATGATGACGAACACCACGCTGAACTCCAATCCCTTCGCCTGATGAATCGTCGAGAGGCGGATGCGTTCGGCAGCGGGATCGGCGGCCTTGTCGTCCTCGGCCTCGACGTTGGTGAGCAGGGCAAGTTGCGTGAGGAAATCCTCCACGGACGGAAACGGCTGCGCGAAGATAGCGAGCTGCTCCAGTTCGTCCAGCCGGCGCTCGAAATTGTCGTAGGTCTCCTTCAGATAATCCTCGTAGCCGGCCTCGATGACGAGCTGGATCATCTTCGCCGCGCTCTGGCGTGTTGGCGCGGCTTCGAGCTGCGAGATTGTGGCGGTGAACTGCGCCCAGCCAATGGCGGCTTTCTTCGGCACGGCCTTCGCGCACTCCTGCAACCCGACGGCGATGCGCGTGGGGTTTTCCATCTTCAATCCGCCGCCCTCCATCCTCGCTGAAAAACCTTGAAAAAGTTTATCCGCTCCCTTCGCCGCGATACCCGGCAACAACTGCGCCAGCCGCTTGAAGGAGATTTCGTCGCGCGGGTTGGCGACGAATTTCAGATACGCCGTCACGTCCTTGATGTGCGCCTGCTCAAAGAACCGGATGCCGCTGGTGATCGAGAAGGGAATCTGCCGGCGCGTGAGTTCCAGTTGCAATTCCAGCGCGTGAAAGTGCGAGCGATACAGCACGGCGACGCCGTTCAGGTTCACGCCCTCCTCGTGCAGTTCGCCGACGCGTTGCGCGATGAACGCCGCCTGCTGCGCGGCGTCCGTGCACGAGACGAGCGCGGGCTTGAGGCCGGATTTGCGCGCGGGCGCGAGCTGCTTGGTGAACTGGTTCACGTTTGCGGCGATGGCGGCGTTGGCCACGTTCAGGATTTCGGGCGTGCTGCGGTAGTTGGTTTCGATCTTGTAAGTCTTCGCGCCGGGGTAGCGCTCGGGGAACTTCAGGATGTTCGCGAAGTTCGCGCCGCGCCAGGCGTAGATGCTCTGCGCGTCGTCGCCCACGACCATCACGTTCTTGAAGCGCGCGGCGAGCAGGTCGATGAGGTCGCTTTGCAGCTTGTTCGTGTCCTGATATTCGTCTACTAGGATGAACTGGAAGCGCCGTTGGTATTGTTCGCGGACGTCGGCGTGGTCTTGCAGGAGCTTGAGCCAGAGCGCGAGCAGGTCGTCGAAATCCATCGCGTTCGTCGCGCGCTTACGGGCGGTGTAATCCTTGGCGAGCGCGGCAATCTTCTCGGTGTGTTCGAGAAAATAGCCGTATTGTGCGTCAATGATCTCGGCGATGGAACGGTGCGTGTTGTTCGCCAGCGAAAAGATTTCCACCAGCACGTCGGGCTTGGGAAAAAGTTTTCCTTTCGTGTCAATGCCCGCCGACGTGAGGCAGGCCTTGACCAAATCCTTGGCGTCGTCGCGGTCGAGAATGGTGAAGTCGCGCCCGTAGCCGAGCAGCGCGGCGTGGGTGCGCAGAATCCGCGCGCCGATGGAGTGGAACGTGCCGCCCCAGAGCGACGGCAGCGGTTGGCCGAGCAAGTCGGCGACGCGGCGCATCATTTCGCCGGCGGCCTTGTTGGTGAAGGTGAGCAGTAAAATTTTGTCGGCGGGGACGCCTTGCTCC
>JAPLTZ010000409.1 GCA_026397895.1 Verrucomicrobiota bacterium
ATAATATTTTGGGGCAACGGTAGCCAGTTGCAGGTAGCAATCGCCGATGCGCCCCCACGCCGGCGCGACGAGGTCGCTGGCCGGATGTTTCTGCGGGATTTTCCCGAAGATGACGATGGCCTCCTCGAAGTTGGCGAACGGCTTGTTCGTGTCGGTGGAATCCATGCGCATCATCGCGTCGCCGTATTCAAAATAGGCCTGCGCCACGAGTTCGGCGGGGCAGGACAGGTCGTTGATGAGCCTGGTGAAATACCCGGCAGCGTCGGCGTAACCGAGCCGTGCGACCGCCGCGCGACCGGCCATGAGCTGCGCCTGATACGTGACCGGCGTGGCCGGCCATTTCTGGAACAGCAACTGGTAGTTCGCCTCCGCGTTCTTGTAATCGCCGCGTTGCAGATAAAAATCCGCCACCCAGTTCTGCGCGAGCGGCGCGAGCTCGTTCGTGGGGAAGTGCGCGGCGAAATTCGCGAAGAACGCCAGCGCGTTCGTCGCCTCGCCGGTGCGGCCCAGGTCCCAGGCGCGGGCGAATTCCGCGCGCGGGCGCGCCTCGTGGCCCGCGAAATCCGCCAGCCAACGGTCGTATTCGGCAATGGCGGCGGGCCAGTTCTGTTCCTGCTCGAAGGTGCGCGCCACGGCCAGCCGGGTTTCCGGCGCGAGCGGCGATTTTGGAAATTTCTCCAGCGCGGCGGTGAAAATCCTCCGCGCGGCGGCGGGGTCGCCGGTGCGGTTCAGCTTTTCACCGGTCAACAACATGCCGCAGTCGCAGACAGAGCCGGCGGGATAGGCCGAAAGGATTTTGGCGAGCGCGTTCGTCGCGCCGGCGGTGTTCCCGACAGCGAGGCTGGCGCGGACGATCTGATACAGCGCCGGCTCCACCAACCCGTCGCGCACCGCCGGCCACGCGGAGAATTTTTCAATGACAAAGTTGTAGTTCGTCAGCGCGCCTGCAGCATCGCCCGATTGGAACTGGCAGTCCGCCCACTTGAACCGCGCCAGCGCCTGATCCTCCGCCAGCGGCGCGCGCACGGCCGCCTGCTGGAACGCCGCCGCGCTTTCGGCGAGGTTGGTCACCACCCACCAGCACCAGGCGCGGTTCAGCAGCGCCTTGCCCAGCACCGGGCTGCGCGGATAATTGGCGGCGACGAGGTCGAACTGCGCGGCGGCCTGCGCCCAATCGTTCGAGTTGGCGACCCGGTTGGCGAGATACTCGCGCAGATGCAGCTCGCCGACGGTCAGCAACGCCGTGTCCGCCGCCTTGTCCTTGCCGTATTGGCCGATGAATTTTTCCAACTGCTTCGTCGCCGCCGCCGTCTTGTTGCGCGCGAGCAGCAGCTCAACGATTTTCAACACCGCCTGCCGCCGCCGTTCCACCGGCAGGTCGGCGGCAAGGTTGGTTTCGTAGGCGGCGATGGCCTCATCGAATTTTTTCAGCCGCTCCAGCACGCCGCCCTGCAACAGCGCCGTCTCCGCCTGCAAGTCGCGCTTGCCGGCCGCCGCCGCGAGCGCGAGCAGGTTCGTCGCGCCCGCCAGCGCCTCGGCGGGCTGGTCATTCGCGAGCTGGATGCGGCACAGCAAAAACTGCCGGCGCCAGTCGAGTTCCGGGTTCAACTTCTGGCCGGCCAGCGCCCGCACGGCCTGTTCCGCGCCGGAAAAATCCTTCAGCGCGAACTGCGCCTCGCCGAGCAGCAGGCTGCCGCGTGCGACGGTTTCGCCGGCGGGGTTGGCGGCGGCAAATTTCGCGAACGCGCCGCCGGTTTGCTGGAGCAGGCTGATGACGCGCGGCCAGTCGGGGATTTTCGATTGCGCCAGCGCCTCGGCGTAGGCGGCCTCGCCGAAGCGCGCGGAGTTGGGAAAATCTTTCACGAGCTTCGCGTAGGCGGCGGCGGCGGCGGGGAAATTCGGGTTCTGAAACTGCGCCTCGCCGATCCAGAACTGGTATTCGTCCGCCAGCTTGCCCGCGTCGCGCTGCCGGTCGGAAAGCAGCTTCACGGCGTCGTTGAAATTGCCCTGCTTCAGCCGCGCCTGCGCCTGCCGC
>JAPLTZ010000444.1 GCA_026397895.1 Verrucomicrobiota bacterium
CACTTTGCCCGGCGGGAATCGCTCCGGCGGACTTATTTCTTGGGCTGGTCTTTGCGGGGGAAGAGCGCGGCGGGTTCGCCGATGGCGTGGCCGGCCACCAGCCCGCCCCATTGCGACTGTGCAAACCGCGCGGGCGAACCGGGCAGGTTGAGTTGCGCGTAAGTCTTTCCGCTCGTCCCCGGCAGGAACGGCCAGAGCAACACGGCGAGCACGCGGCAGGTCTCGGCGAGGTTGTAGAGGACTTCGTCGAGGCGCGCGGCCTGGGCGGGGTCTTTGGCGAGCTTGAAGGGCGCGGTCTGATCCACGTATTGGTTGGCGCGGGTGACGAGCAGCCAGATGTTCTGGAGCGCGGCCTGCAATTCGTTTTTCTCCAGCGCGGCGCGGACGTCGGCGATGACTTTGGCGGCGTCGCCGGAAAGTTCATTCGCCGGCGCGGGCACGATGCCGTTGCGGTAGCGCTTGAGCATGGAGAGCGAGCGGTTGACGAGGTTGCCGAGGCCGTTCGCCAGTTCTGAGCCGTAGCGGGACTGAAAGCCGGCGTCGGTCCAGTTGCCGTCCGGACCGATGTCGAGTTCGCGCACGACGTAGAAGCGGAAGGCGTCCAGCCCCCACTCGTCAATGACGGCGATGGGGTCAATGACGTTGCCGGTGCTTTTGCTGATCTTCGCGCCGTCTTTCTGCCACCAGCCGTGGACGAGAATCTGCCGGGGCAGCGGCAGCGCCATGGCCTTGAGCATGATGGGCCAGAAGACGGCGTGGAATTTCAGGATGTCCTTGCCGATGACATGGCAATCGGCGGGCCACAGATTGAGGTGTGGGGCGTGGGGCGCAAGGCTTGAGGGCAGAACGGACAAAACGGCTTCATCGCCGAGGGCGGCGGGGACGGAGACGTAGTTCACCAGCGCATCGAACCAGACGTAGGTGACGAAGTTCGCGTCGAACGGGAGCGGGATGCCCCAGTTCAGCCGCGCCGCCGGGCGGCTGATGCAGAGGTCTTCGAGGGTGTTGTTCTTGAGGAAGCCGAGGACTTCGTTGCGGCGGTAGTCGGGCTGGATGAAGCCGGGATTCGCCTCGATGTAATCAATGAGCCATTGCTGGTGCGCGCCGAGTTTGAAATACCAGTTCTCCTCCACGAGTTGGACGACCTCGCCGTATTGCGCGGGGAAATTGCCATCGGGCAGGCGATCCTTTTCGGTGAGGAATGTCTCCTCCTTCGTGGAATAAAACCCCGAATGCGCGGCCTTGTAGAAATGGCCGGCGGCATGGAGCTTGGCGAGAATGGCCTGCACCGCCGCCTTGTGCCGGGCGGTGGTGGTGCGGATGAAATCGTCGTTGGTCAGCTCCAGCTTCTTGGCGAACGCCTGCCAGATGGCGGCGAGTTCGTCGCAGTAGGCTTGGGAGGTCTTGCCGTCGGCCTGCGCGGCCTGCTGGACTTTCTGGCCGTGCTCGTCGATGCCGGTGAGGAAGAAAACGCCGTCCCCCTGTTGCGCCGAAGCCCCCGGCGAAGGCGAAAGCGCCCGCCGCGCGCGCGCGATGACGTCGGTGATGACCTTCTCGTAGGCATGGCCGAGGTGCGGCGCGCCGTTGACGTAATCGATCGCGGTTGTGATGTAAAAACGCTTGTTCATCAAGAAATCAGGGACGGCAAAATGCCGTTCCCGACGTGAATTAGCAATGAATTTGCGCGCGGCCGGCGGTTGCCCCAAGCCGGGTGGTCGTCGCTGTCGCCCACCCCGGTCATGTCATCCCGGTCATCCCCTGCGAAGCGTCGGGCTGCCGACAGCGGGCAAGAAATATCGCATGAATGGCAATAGGGGGAGAGCGGGATTTTTCGCTTTTGCAAGGTTAAGCGCAATCACACACAGGAAGGTTTACCCCGTAAGCCGACCGTCCGCAGTTTTGAAGGCGTGGGACAAACTCATCACCAATGAACCCGACCCGACCGCAACCCTCCCCAAACTGCGCCGCCTCAAAAAGCGAACGCGCAATCAGGAGCGGGTTGACGGGCATCGGGGTCTGGGGCGCGCTGGTCGGGCTGACGGTTTTGCTCACGGTGCTCTTCAGCTTTCTGGGCAACCTCACCATCGCGGGGATTTCCGGCCTGATGCTGGGTTCGGCGCGGAAATGGCGCTGGAGCGTGATTCCGGTTTCCGCCGTGTTTCCGGCGGTCATCCTCGGGCTTTCGCATTTTTGCAAAATCGAACTGCCGGCCGGCAAAGTCCATGTCCTTGCGTTGGTGTGCGGCGCGGTTTTTTGGGGGGTGTATGGCGTCACGTTCTGCCTCCACCTTCTGGAACAAAAGGAGGGCATCCCTCGGGCGACTGCCCAAGGCCGCACCGGCCTGCCGAATGGTTCATCCAGAACCGAATCCGATGTGGCGCGGGGATTCAGTTCGGCGGAATTGCGGGGAGACTGGACCTGCGCATCCGCCGCGCCGGACGGTTCGCCGCAGCACAAAACACTGCGGATTGAAGAAAATAATTTCGTGTTCACTGTGACCGGGCCGGATGGTCGCCAGCGCGA
>JAPLTZ010000335.1:0-430 GCA_026397895.1 Verrucomicrobiota bacterium
TTTCCGCCGGACAAAATCAAACTCCGCCCCAATGTGCCGGCGGAAATGCAGACGCCGCAGTTGCGCACCGAAGCGCAAGGCTACATGGCCCATACCGCCGCGCTGGACAAATGTATCGGCGAGGTGATGCAGACCATTGCCGATGCGGGGATCAAGGAGGACACCATCGTGGTGTTCAGTTCGGATCACGGCGAGATGATGGGATCGCACGGGGTCAAGCCGCACACCAAGCAGGTGCCGTGGGACGAGTCGGCGCGGGTGCCGTTTTTGCTGCGTTACCCCAAGGCGCAGGGTGGGGCGGGGCGCGTGGCGGCGACTCCATTGACCACGCCGGACATCATGCCGACTTTGCTCTCTTTGGCGGGGGTGGCGGTTCCCAAGACCGTGGAGGGGGTGGATGTTTCCGCCGTGGTGCGCGGGAAAGAAATGC
>JAPLTZ010000335.1:500-3055 GCA_026397895.1 Verrucomicrobiota bacterium
GCCGGCGCATGATGCATTGTATATGGCGGTTTCGCCGTTCACGGCGGAAAAAGACTGGAACAAGGAATATCGCGCCATCCGCACTGATCGTTATACTTACGTCCGGGGCTTGGAGGGGCCGTGGATGCTTTTTGACGACGTGAACGATCCTTACCAGACTAACAACTTGGTCAGCCAGACTGCGCTATGTCAGGAGATGGATCAGCGCCTGCAAGCCAGACTGAAAGCGGCTCACGATGATTTTCGCCCGGCGGCGTTTTATGTGGAGAAATTCGGTTACAAGATAAGGCCTTATAGCAGCGTGCCGTATGCGCCCGGTTCCAAGGTGCAAATGCCAAAATAGTTGTTCAGTCGCAGGAGTGAAAATGGCGAAGCCGGGGCGCGGTTGGCTGTTTGGTGCATAAATCCTTGCTTGACCCTTGGCGATGTGGGGGTTAACTGTATGGTGTTACCTAACACCGCAGTCAACCATTGGAGGAATTATGACCAAACGCGACCTAGTCGTTCGCATCAGTGAAGAGACCGGCTTGATTCAACAGCAGGTTCTCGAAGTTGTTCAAAAGACGCTGGATTACATTTCTGAAGCGCTTGCCAAGGGGCAGACGGTGGAGTTGCGCAACTTCGGCGTCTTTGAAGTCAAAACCCGCAAGGCCCGTGTCGGCCGCAACCCCAACCGCCCCGAAGTGGACGTGCCCATCCCCACGCGTTCGGTGGTGAAGTTCAAATCCGGCAAGGAAATGCGCGAGCAAGTCATCAAGCTCCCGCCGAAGTAAACACCGCCGCCGGTTTTCAACGCAATGGCCGTGCCTCTGCAAGGCACGGCTTTTTTCGTTGCGACCCGGTTTTCCGGCGCCAACCGAAACCCGCCGGGGCGCGTTTTGACTTTTACCTTTGGCCCTTTGCCTTTTATGCTCGGCGAATGGCTATCGAACGACTGCCCGGTTTCCGCGACTTTTATCCCGAGCCGCTCCCGCACCCCGATGTGTGGAGCGCCGACGCCCGCCAATACATTTTTGAAAAATGGCGCGCCGTCGCCCGTCGCTATGGCTTCCGGGAATACGATGGCCCGCCGCTCGAACCGCTCGAGCTTTTCACCACCAAATCCGGCGAGGAAATCGTCAAGCAGCTCTTCGACTTCAAGGACAAGGGCGAACGCCACGTCGCGCTGCGCCCGGAGATGACCCCCACGCTCGCCCGCATGGTCGCCGCGCATGAGCGCAACTACAAGAAGCCCATCAAGTGGTTCGCCATCCCGCAGCTCTTCCGCTATGAGAAGCCCCAGAAAGGCCGCCTCCGCGAACACTTCCAGTTCAACGCCGATCTCATCGGCGAAACTGACGCCTCCGCCGACGCCGAACTTATCGCGCTGCTGATTGACACGTTGCCAGCCGGAACGCGTGGCAGGAATTCTACAAACGCGGGAGGGACGGCGTGTCGCCGTCCCAAACTTCCGGCGAATATGATTTCTTCCAGATCATCGACAAACTCGAACGCACCGCGCCGGAGGAAAACGAAAAGAAACTTGCTGAACTCGGTTTCTCGCTCGCCGGGGTCAACGAATTCATCGCCAAGGGCGAGCCGACCGGGGAGTTGCAGAGCATCTTGGACAATCTCGCCGCGCGCGGGCTGCGCGACTTCGTGAAGGTGGATTATCAGGTCATCCGCGGCCTTGCGTATTACACCGGCGTCGTGTTCGAGGCGTTCGACCGCAAGGGCGAGTTGCGCGCCATCGCCGGCGGCGGGCGCTACAACGGCCTCGTCAAACTCATCAGCGGCGGCAAGGTGGACCTCCCCGCGCTCGGCTTCGGCATGGGCGACGTCGTCCTGCTGGAACTCCTCAAGGCGCGCGGCCTGCTGCCCAAGTTCGATGCGCCCATGTTCATCTACGCGCTCGTCGAGGACGAAGCTCTGCGCCCGCAGACCTTGAAGCTGGTCCACGATCTGCGCGCCGCCGGCTACGCCGTGGAATATCCGCTCACGCCCGCCAAGCCGGACAAGCAATTCAAGCGCGCCCAGGAACTGAAGGTGACTTTCACCGCCCGGCTCGAAAGCGGCGACTATGTCCGCCTCCGCAACCTGGCGACCCGCAAGGAAATCGTCGCCGGGGTCAACGATGTGCTGAATCATCTCGGCTGATTTCCCCGGACAACCGACTTGGTGGAATTCCAAGCTTGCCTTTTGGCGCGTGGCGGATAGTTTTTCCCGCTCGCCGTCGCAACAACTGACGGCACAAACAACAAATAATTTATGGCAACAGCAAGTGAAATGCGCCGCGGCATGGCAATCAATTACAACGGTGACATTGCGGTCGTCCTCGACATGCAGCACCGCACGCCGGGCAACCTGCGTGCGTTCGTGCAGGCCAGCATCCGCAGCATCAAGACCGGCAAATCCTCCGATGTGCGCTTCAGTTCGACCGAGAAAGTCGAAGTCGTGCCGATGACCACCGTGAAGATGGAGTTCAGCTACAAGGATCAGGAAGATTACGTTTTCTCCGACCCGGAAACCTACGAGACCGTCACCGTCCCGCCGGAGATTGTCGGCGACGGGAAGAA
>JAPLTZ010000082.1:0-14022 GCA_026397895.1 Verrucomicrobiota bacterium
TGTGGTGATCGGCATGTCGGGCGAGGGCGTTTTGCCGATCAGCAATCTCACGCTCGCGAAAGTTTCCAGCACCGGCATCACCGTCTCTGGCAACGGCGGCGCGATGACCTACAAGGACGCCGCCAACTTCCTCGCACTCGGCGCGCAGACCGTCCAGTTCTGCACTGCCGTGATGAAGTATGGCCTCGGCTACGTGGACGAACTTCACTCTGGCCTCAGCTATCTGATGGAAGAGCGCGGCTTTCGCTCGGTGAAAGAACTCATCGGCTCGGCCCTGCCGAATCCGATCACCGACTTTGGCGCGCTTTCGCCGACGAAGAAACTTCCGCAAGTCATCGCCGCTCTCTGCCAGCATTGCGGCAACTGCGCGCGCTGTCCGTATCAGGCCATCGAGCTGAACCGTCGAGGTGTCCCGACGTTTGATGCGAGCCACTGCGTCGGCTGCTCGCTCTGCGCGCAGAAATGTTTCGCCGGAGCAATCTCCATGCGTGAACGCTCGCCGCAGGAACTGGCCGCGCTGAAAGAAGGCTGAACCAATGTCCACCTCGCTACTCATTGAAAACGGAACGGTGCTGACCTTGGGGAAATCTTCCAAGGTTCTGCCCGGCCATTCAGTGCTAATCAAGGACGGCTTGGTTGCGAAGGTCGCGCCGAAAAAGGTGATTAATAACTTCCGCGGCAAGCGAATTGATGCGACGGGCAAGGTTGTGCTGCCGGGTTTCATCAATGCCCACACGCATTTCTACAGCAGCTTCGCGCGCGGTCTGACGAAGGCAAAGCCCTCGAAGGATTTCAACCAAGTGCTGAAGAACCTCTGGTGGCGGCTGGATTCGGCACTGACCGAGGAGGATTGCTACTACAGCGCACTGATTGCGTTACTCGGCTCAATTCGCCACGGCACGACGACGATGATTGATCATCATGCCAGCCCGCAGGCGGTGGTCGGATCGCTCGGCGCGATTGAGCGGGCCGTTCGCGAAACTGGTTTGCGCGCGTGTCTTTGCTACGAGTTGTCCGACCGGGACGGCGCGGCAATTGCGAAGCAGGGCATGGCGGAGAACGCGTGGTTCATCCGGCAATGCCAGCAACAAAACGACTCGCGTGTGAAAGCGCTCTTCGGGTTGCATGCCTCGTTCACGATTTCCGACGCCACGATGGAAAAGGCTGCGGCCATCGGCCACGCGCTCCGCGCCGGCTTCCACATCCACGTCGCCGAGGCGCAGAGCGATCAGGATTGGGCGCTCAAGCACTGCGGCAAACGCGTGGTCGAACGGTTGAAGAAGTTCGAGATTCTCGGCCCGCGCTCCATCGCTGCGCACTGCATTCATGTCAATCGGCGCGAAATGGATTTACTCGCCGAGACGCAGACCGCCGTCGTCCACAACCCGCAGTCGAACATGAACAACGCCGTCGGCACGGCGAACGTCATCGAGTTGATGAAGCGCGGCGTGCTCGTCGGCCTCGGCACGGATGCGATGACGACGGACATGCTCGAAGAATTGCGGGTAGCGCTTTGGGGGCAGCATTTGCGGGCGGAGAATCCGTCCGTCGGATTTGGCGAAGTCACGAGCGCGCTGTTCGCGAACAATCCCAAGATTGCCGAGCGCATCTTCGGTTTGCGCTTCGGCGAGATTTGCGCCGGCGCTGCCGGAGACATCGCGATATTTGATTACGACCCGCCGACGCCGATGGAAAGTGGAAATGTGTTCGGCCATCTCGTTTTCGGAATATCCCAATCCGAGGCGGACACGACCATCGTCGGTGGCCGAGTGTTGATGGAGAACCGGAAGCTCACGCTGAATCTCGACGAAGCGCGCGTGAACGCCCGTGCCCGCGAGCTGGCACGCGATTTATGGCAACGAATGTAAATATGAAAACAAAGAAGCAAACAATGACCCCGATCACCTACGAACTGATTCAGAAACGCGCCAAGGCGATGGAAAAGGAAACCGTGCGGTTTCTCTCCGACCTCGTGCGCACCCAATCATTTTCCTCCAAGGAAAAGAATGTCATCGCCGTAATCAAAAAAGAGATGCAGGCGATTGGCTTCGACGGCATCCGCATTGACGGCCTCGGCAACATTATCGGCCGCATCGGCAAGGGCAAGCGCGTGATCGCCTTCGACGGCCATGTGGACACGGTTTATCCCGGCGACCTGGCGGCGTGGAAGTTTGATCCGTTCAAGCCGTTCGTGAGGTCCGGCAAGATTTGGGGACGCGGCACGGTGGACCAAAAGGGCGGCGTCGCCACGATGATTCACGCCGGCAAGCTCATCAAAGAACTCGGCTTGAACGATGAGTTCACGGTTTTATTCACCGCCACGGTGATGGAAGAAGATTGCGACGGCCTCTGCTGGCAATATTTGCTCAATGTCGAAAACCTAAAGCCCGAACTCGTCGTCATTACCGAGCCGACGAACATGAACATCTATCGCGGCCATCGCGGGCGCATGGAGATTCGCGTCGAGGTGAAGGGCAAGAGCTGTCACGGCTCTGCGCCGGAACGTGGCGACAATGCGATTTACAAAATCGCCCGCATCGCGCTGGAGATCGAGAAGCTGAACAAGCGGCTCAAGAACGATCCGTTCCTCGGCAAGGGCACGGTCACGATTTCGGAAGTGAAATCCTCGTCGCCGTCGCTCTGCGCCGTGGCGGACGAGGCGGGCATTCACTTGGATCGCCGGCTCACGTATGGCGAAACGAAGGCCAGCGCCATTGCCGAAGTGAAGGATGCATGCAAGCGTGCCGGTTATCCGGACGCGAAAGTTTTCGTGCTGACCTACGAAGAAGCGGCCTACACCGGCAAAGTGTATCCGACGGAAAAATATTTCCCCACCTGGGCCTTGCCCGAGAAATCGTCCTATCTCACGAACGCCGTCGCCGCCTACACTGGCGTGCTCGGCAAGCAACCGCTCGTGGACAAATGGACGTTCAGCACGAACGGCATCGCTACGATGGGCATGAAAGGCATCCCGACCTTCGGCCTCGGACCGGGCAACGAAATTTATGCCCACGCAGCCAACGAATCCTGTCCCGTCGAGCATTTGAGCGGCGCGGTCGCGTTCTACGCGGCGCTCGTGGCGAAGTTGAATGGAAAAGTCTAAATGACCAAGTTCGTTTACCAATGCAGCAATTGCGGGAAGCGCTACCAGCGTGACGAGGTGCGTTACCTCTGTCCGCTGTGTGCGCGCGACTATCGCCCGGGCATTCCGCTGCTTGGCGTGCTGTCGGCGCAGTTTGATTACGGTGTGATTCGGAGAAAGTTCCGGAAGGAAAAGCCGGACTGGAATCTGTTCTCGGCGGTGGAGGCGGAATTCTACCCGCCGCTTCCGATTGGGAACACGCCGTTCTTCAAAACCGCTGCGCTTGGGGACGAACTCGGTTTCGCCAACGTCTGGATCAAGAACGACGGGTTGAATCCCAGCGCGTCTCTCAAGGACCGCGCGTCGTTCCTTGTCGTGGCCGAGGCGAATCGGCTGAAGGAGAAAACCATCGTCGCTGCCTCCACCGGCAACGCCGCCAGCGCGCTCGCAGCTGTGTGCGCCGCTGCCGGCAAACGCGCGCTCATCTTCGTTCCGGAGAACGCGCCGAAGGCCAAGCTCGTGCAGATGATTCTCTACGGTGCGACAGTTGTTCCCGTGAAGGGCACGTATGACGACGCGTTTCGGCTCTCGCTCGAATATACGGCCAAGCGCGGCGGGCTGAATCGCAACACTGCGTATCATCCACTCACCATCGAAGGTAAGAAAACCGTCGGCCTCGAAATCTGGCAGCAAAACAACTGGCGCGTGCCCGATGCGATTCTTGTCCCCACCGGCGACGGCGTGATCATCAGCGGCGTTCACAAGGCGTTTTGCGATTTGAAGGCGGCGGGCTTGATTTCGAGGCTACCGCGGCTCGTGTGCGTGCAGGCGGAGAAATCCAACGCCATTCACCACTACGTCGAGTCTGGCATTTACGAAAACGCCGCGCACCCGGACACGATTGCGGATTCCATTTCCGTCTCGATTCCCTCGAACGCGCACATGGCGCGCCAGGCGATTCTGGAAAGCGACGGCTTCTCCATCACGGTAAGCGACGAGGAAATCCTCGCTGGCCAGCGAACGCTGGCCGCGAAGACGGGCGTGTTCGCCGAGCCGGCCTGTTCGGCGGTGGTTGCCGCGCTGAAGAAGTTGCGCAGCTCGAGACAGCTTAACCGCAAAGACCAAATCGTCCTGCTCATCACGGGCCATGGCTTGAAGGATGTCGAGGCTGCGATGCGAGGCATCGAGTTGCCGAAAGCTGTTGAGCCAACGCTGACAGCAGTCGAAAAAGTTCTGGGGAGCGCGCCCGCCTCGGGCGCAGCCAACGACGCCCTCGTCGTTGGCATCGGACGGCGGCGCGTGACCGAGATGCGTGCGTCCCACCACGTTCGTGTTCGGCGCGAGGGCGCGCCGAACGGCAGCCGGGGCGGCTGCGCTCCCCAGCAAAAAATGAAAGGAGCGCGCTGATGTCGCTGCCGGAAACCAAATGCTGGCGCAATGACGCCTACGCCAAGGTCACGGGCAAGGCGAAGTTCACCGACGACTTGAAGTTCGCGAACGTCCTTCATGCCGCGCCGGTGTATTCCGATTTCGTTCACGCGCGCATCGTCTCGATTGACACCAGCGCCGCCGAAAAAGTTTCGGGCGTCGTCCGCGTGTTGACGGCGAAGGATGTGCAGGGCGTGAACCGCTTCGGCCAGATCATTCGCGACTACCGCATCTTCGCGGACGACAAGATTCGTTACCACGGCGATGTCGTCGCCGTCGTTGTCGCCGAGACGCGCGAGATCGCGATTCACGCTGCGCAGTTGGTGAGGGTGAACGCTACTCCATTGCCCGCCGTGCTTGATCCTGAAGAGGCGTTGAAGCCTGACGCGGTTTTGGTTCATGAAAACCACGGTTCGAATCTCATCAACACGCACGTTGTCCGGCGTGGAAACGTTGATAACGCTTTCAAGCAGGCGGACTTTGTCATCGAGCAGGATTTCAGCACGCAGTTCATCGAGCACGCTTACATGGAAACCGAGGCGGCGGTGTGTGTGCCGCGCTTGACGGACGGCGTGATCGAAATTTATGGCAGTATGCAGCACCCGTTCAGCACGCGGCGATTTGTGGCGACGTGTCTCGGCGTGGCGCTGGCCGACGTCGAGATCATCGGCACGCCGATGGGCGGCGGATTTGGCGGCAAGGACGACACGGCGGCAATCATTTGCGCGCGCACAGCGCTCGCGGCGAAGCTGCTCGGCCGCCCGGTGAAGATGGTTTATCGCCGCGATTGGTCCATGCGCGAGAGCTACAAGCGCCATCCGTATCGCGTCCAATACAAGATGGGGGTGACGAAGGCGGGCTGCATCACGGCGGTGCAATGCCGCATCGTCGCGGATGGCGGCGCGTATTGCTCGGTCACGCCATGGGTCACCTGGCGCTCGACCGTCCAATGTTGCGGACCTTACGTCGTCGAGAATGTCCATTGCGACACGTTCGGCGTTTACACGAACAACGTCGTGACCGGCGCGATGCGCGGGTTCGGTTCGCCGCAGATTAATTTCGTCATTGAGCAAATCGTGGAGATGGCGGCGCAGAAGGTCGGCATTTCGGGAATTGAATTTCGCCGGCGCAACATGGTGCGGCAAGGCAGCATCACGATCACCGGGCAAAAACTCGATGGCCACAAGGTCGCAATGGAACAGGTGCTCGACACCGTGCTGCGCGAGATTGATTACGAAAAGAAACTCGAGAAATGCGCGCACGGCAAAGGCGATGCTGACGAACTTTACGGCATCGGAGTGGCGATGAGTTATCGCGGCGTGAGTCTTGGCGCTGAAGGCACAGATTTCTGCGCGGCCATCATCAACGCACAGGCGGACGGCTCGATCCTGCTCGAAACTGGAATGCACGAGAACGGCCAGGGCGTGGAGTCGGCGATGTGTTTGATCTGCGCAGAGGAACTCGGCGTGGACGTGAATCGCATCCGCTATCGCCGCTCCTCGACCTCGAACATTCCCGACAGCGGAACGACCGTTGCCTCGCGCGGAACGATTATGGGCGGCGGCGCAACGGCGCTCACAGCGCGTGAGTTGAAAAAGAAAATCGCCGAGTCGTTTTGCGAGAAGCTGCATTGCACGGCGGGTGAAGTGCGGTTCAAAGATAATTTCATTTGCGGCAAGTTGGACGCGGATCGCATCGCTTTCGCGGATGCCATGAGACAGATGTGGGCGATGCAGAAGTTTCCGTTCGCGCTCGGCACGTTCAAAGCGCCGCGCACGACATGGGACGAGCACAGCGGCCAGGGCGACGCGTATTTCACGTGGGTTTATTGCTGTGCTGCCAGGCAGTCGAGCTCACGGTGAGCAGAAAGTCCGGCAAAGTGAAGTTGCTCAACGCCGTCGCCGCGCACGACGTGGGGTGCGCGGTGAATCCCGAGATGGTGCGCGGACAGATTTACGGCGGCATGGCGATGAGCGCGGGCTACGCGTTGCACGAGGAAGTGAAAGCGCCCGGTGGCAAGATGACCACGCTCAACCTGAACACGTATCGCATTCCGCGCTCGATGGATTTGCCGGAGATGAAGGTGATCATCGTCGAGAATCCCGATCCGGTGTCGCCGACGGGGGCGAAGAGCATCGGCGAGCCGGCGAATGAAATTCTCGCGCCGGCGATTGCGAACGCGATTTTCAACGCGACCGGTCAGCGGCATTTCTCGTCGCCAATCAAACTGGGCGCGCAGCCTGAACCCACTGCTTGCGAGGAGGGATGCAAATGAAACTCTTCGTCAACAACAAGGAAATTGAAGTTCCCGCAAGTGCGATGGAGAAGCGCATCGTCGAGTTCCTGCGCGAAGACCTCGACCTTACCGGCGCAAAGAACGCCTGCGACATCGGTGCGTGTGGTGCATGCACGATTCTGGTGAACGACGAGCCAAGCCGGATTTGCATCAAGCTGGTGAAGGATTTCGGAGGTCAACGGATTCTGACCATCGAAGGCATGGCCGCGCCGGACGGCACGCTGCATCCGTTGCAGCAGGCATTCTTGGATTGCGGTGCGATTCAATGCGGCTATTGCACGCCCGGCATGGTGCTGACGGGGCACGCATTCCTGTTGAAGAATTCGCACCCGACGCGCGACCAGATTCGCCAGGCGATTTTCAAGAACCTCTGCCGCTGCACCGGCTACCAGCAGATCATTGATGCGATTGAAAAAGCCGCGCCGCATTACCAGCGCGAGGAGCGCGGCCTTCAGGCCGCTTCAGCGCCCGAGAAACAAACGGCTACAAAAAATTCCAAAGCCACCACGTTAGCGAAAGGTGAAGCGGGCTGAAGCCCGCGCTCCTTGGCATCGCAAAACAATTTTACACAAATATGAAGACACTGAAGAAACAACTGGATGAACTGAAAAAACTCAAATTCAACAGCTATGGCAAAGACTTCCTGCTGACGTGGGACAAGTCAGAGCAGGAATTACGCGCGGTGGTTGCGCTCGCTGAACTGTTTTCCGAGATGCACAAAGCCGGCAAGTCGTTCCGCACGTTCGATACCGGGCTGGCGATTTCCATTTTCCGCGACAACTCCACGCGCACGCGGTTCAGCTTCGCTTCGGCGGCAAATTCTTTGGGGCTAGGCTTGGCGGATTTGGACGAGGGGAAATCGCAGGTCGCCCACGGCGAAACGGTGCGCGAGACGGCGAACATGATTTCGTTCATGGCCGAGGTCATCGGCATCCGCGACGACATGTATCTCGGCGAAGGCAATAAATACATGCGCGAAGTTTCCGCCGCGGTGCAGGAAGGTTTTTAGAAGGGCGTGCTGCATCAGCGACCCAACGTGATCAATTTGCAGTGCGACATTGATCATCCGACGCAGGCGATGGCGGATTTGGTTCACCTGAAACAGCATTTCGGTTCGCTGGAAAAGTTGCGCGGCAAAAAGATCGCGATGAGTTGGGCGTATTCACCGAGTTACGGCAAACCGTTGTCCGTGCCGCAGGGCATCATCGGTTTGATGACACGGTTCGGCATGAACGTGACGCTCGCGCATCCGGAGGGCTACGGTTTGATTCCCGATGTCGTCGAGGTCGCGAAGAAAAACGCGGCGCAGAGCGGCGGAAAGTTTGAAGTGGTGACGAGCATGGAGGATTCGTTCCGCGACGCGGACATTGTTTATCCGAAATCTTGGGCGGCTTACAGCGTGATGCAGCGGCGCACGCCGCTGTTGCAGAAGGGCGACCGCGATGGGCTGAAGGCGCTGGAGAAGGAATGTCTGCGGAACAACGCGCGCTTCAAGAACTGGGAGTGCGACGAGAAGAAAATGAAACTCACGCGCGGCGGCGAGGCGCTCTACATGCACTGTCTGCCGGCGGATATTTCGGGCGTGAGCTGCGCGCAGGGCGAGGTGTCGGCGGGCGTGTTCGAGAAATACCGTATTGCGACGTATCGCGAGGCGAGCTTCAAGCCGTTCGTGATCGCGGCAATGATTTATCTGGCGCGCGTGAAATCGCCGCTGGCAGCGCTCGGCAAACTGATCAAGTAATCTCGAAAGGCTAACTATGTCGAAAATAATCAAACGTCTGCAACCGGAGGTTATCAAGCGAACGGCGGCGCGCTGCCGCGAGCGCGGCATCGTGCTGCCGACGTTTGCGCAATTGCGGAATCCGGAACTCATCCCGCCCGCCATCAAGCGAAAGCTCAAAGGCGTCGGGCTGTGGGACGTGAACCCGGTGAATCTTTTCCGCATCACGTGGAAGAACGACGTCAAGACCGGCCTCTACGGCGGCGTGAACTACGTGGAGATTCCGCAAGCCATCACCGGCGTGAAGGCGCGCGTGATCGGGCTGGTCGGGAAATATTTTCCGACGGGTGCGCACAAGGTCGGCGCGGCGTTTGGTTGTCTCGTGCCGCGGCTGGTGAGCGGCGAGTTCGATCCGGAGAAGCACAAGGCGGCGTGGCCTTCGACGGGGAATTATTGTCGCGGCGGCGCGTTTGATTGCGCGGTGCTGGGCTGCACGTCCATCGCGATCCTGCCGCAGGGCATGTCGCGCGAGCGTTTCGCGTGGCTGAAGAAGATCGGCGCGGAAATCATCGCCACGCCCGGCTGCGAATCGAACGTGAAGGAGATTTACGACAAGTGCTGGGAACTGAAGCGCGACCCGACGAACGTCATTTTCAACCAGTTTGAGGAGTTCGGAAATCCGATCTGGCATTACAACGTGACTGGGCCGGCGGTGGAGGAAGTGTTCGCTTCTCTCGGCAAAGACCTGCGGGCGGCGGCTTTCGTTTCCGCGACCGGTTCGGCCGGGACAATCGCGGCGGGCGACTATCTCAAGAAGCAGCACCCGGCGCTCAAGATTGTCGCCACAGAAGCATTGCAATGCCCGACGTTGTTGATGAACGGCTTCGGCGACCACCGCATCGAAGGCATCGGTGATAAGCACATCCCGTGGGTTCACAATGTCCGCAACACGGACGCCGTCGCGGCGATTGACGACGAAGATTGCATGAGAATTCTGCGGCTGTTCAACGAGCCCGCCGGACGCAAGCACCTCACGAAATTGGGCGTGAGGGCAAGTGAGTTGAAGTCGCTCTCGCTCGTCGGCATCTCCGGCATCTGCAACCTGCTCACTGCCATCAAGACCGCGAAGCATTTCGAACTCACCGAGCGCGACGTGA
Source organism: Verrucomicrobiota bacterium (assembly GCA_026397895.1). Classification (GTDB taxonomy): domain Bacteria; phylum Verrucomicrobiota; class Verrucomicrobiia; order Limisphaerales; family JAFMIX01; genus JAFMIX01. Next base: position 9,684 of record JAPLTZ010000082.1, read on the forward strand.
TCTTCACCGTCTTCACCGACTCGACCGAGCTTTACGGCTCGCGTGTCTTGGAATTGAAGCACGAGCGCGGCGCGTATCGCGCGGCGGATGCCATCGCTGACTTCGCCGGGCCGCTGGCGCATCAGAGCGTGGATTACTTCAAAGAACTGACCTTCCCCGAGCGCAAGGCGATTCACAACCTGAAGTATTACACCTGGGTCGAGCAGCAGGGGAAATCCTGCGAGGAATTGAATGCCCAGTGGAGTCCCGACTACTGGCGGGAACTGTTTGAAGACGAGGTCGCGTATTTCGACAAGCTCATCAAGCAATTCAACCGCCAGGCCGGCTGAAACACCTCAGGCAAGCCGCCGCCGGCAGCCTCGCACGCCAACACCGGCAATCCGATGGGGACTCCCATGAAATTGCCTTGCCAGTTGGCGGGCGTTGATTAGCTTTATGCCGGAAATGCCAGCGTAGCTCAGTGGTAGAGCAATGCTTTCGTAAAGCAAAGGTCGTCGGTTCAATCCCGACCGCTGGCTCCACCTCCCCTTCGCAACCACCGGACAAAGCTTGCAAAGATTGCCTGCTTCCGGCATACGCAACCCATGTCGCACCGTCTATTGTTGCTCATTCTGCTGGGATTGCTCTGGCATCCGCCCGCCCGCGCCGAGGTGAAACTTGCCACGCTCAAGGTCGGGGACACGGTTTATTCCGACGTGACCGTGGTGGATGTCAGCGCCACAGACATTCTCCTTAAACACAACGCCGGCGTGTCCAACATCAAACTCCGCCACCTGTCCCCGGAATTGCAGAAACAATTTCACTACGACGCTGAGCGGGCGGAAAAAGCCGAAAGACAACAGGACCTCGACACCGCCCTTTACCAGAGAGCCGCCAGCCAGCGCGCCTGGGAACATTACCTCGCCCAAAAAGCCGCCGCCGAGACCGCGCCTGACAGCGATGCCAGCCAGACTTTCAAGCTCACCGACCCGCTCAACGACAATTCGCCGCTCAACAAACGCTGCCCGTCGCTCGGGCTGACCGATTGGTATTCCGAAAAGCCCGCCGAACCCGCCAACCGGCCGATGCTCATCTTCTTCTGGAACAGCCAGAGCGAACCCTGCCGCCGAGCCATCCCCGACGTGAACAACTGGCAGGCCAAATTCGCCACTGACCTCACCGTCATCGGCGTGACCACCGAAACCGCCGCGCAAGTCCGGAAAATGACCCAGCCGGAAATCAAGTTCAGCCACGCCGGCGACGTGCAAGCCAGCTTCGCCCAGGCCGTCGGCGTCACCAGCGTGCCCGCCGTGCTGCTCGTCGATCAGGCGGGCATCATCCGCTACCAAGGCCATCCCGCCGCCATCAACGACAGCGTGATCGAACAGTTCATCGGCCACCCAGCCACGCCCGCCAAGTAGCCTAAAACCTCCAGTTGATCGCCGCGCGAATCCGATAGTCCGACACCGCCTGCAGCGCCGAATTGTCCAGCAACACCGGCAAATCCACGCCCACCTGCGTGCTCAACCTCTCCGCCCAAGTATAAGTTAATTGTGGCCCCACATACACGCTCGTCATCGCCGTGTCCAGCGCGGACGCGCCTTGAAACGTGTCCCTGCCCTTGTCCTCGCCGGAGACGACGAGTTGCAGCGTAAGCGAATGATTCTCATTCAAGATGAGATAGCCACCCGGCGCGACCGACCACGACAGGTCGTTGGCGAATTGATAATCGTAATCGCCCTCGGTGCGCGCGTTGTATTGCAGGCTCGCGGTGACGAGCAAATGCTTCCAGCGTGCGAACACGCCGCTGCCGACGATGCCATCCACCGAGCCGCTGCCCAGCGTGAGGTCATGGCCGTGGATGCCGCCCTCCGGCGCGCCAGGAACTGCTGGCGCGTTCAACTCCTCCGCGATGCGTGAGGAACTGCCCGTGGGCAACTTGATTCCGCCCAGCACGCTCCATCGCACCGTGACCGCCTCGCTGCGTTTCTCGAACACGACGAAGTTGCCCGTGATGGAAGCGTCGCCGAGGCCGGATTCGTGTCCGCGATCCATCGCAAAACCCTCTGGGCGTTTGAACTCACGATGGATGATTGGCAGATTGAACTGCACCCCGAACCGCTTCGTGAAGTTGTAGCCCGCGAACACCTGCGCGATGGAACTGTCGAGCCACTGACCGGTCTCGTTGTCCACCTTGTGACCGTCCAGTTGCATCGTGCCGAAGTGCGTGAACTGCTCCGCCGCGCCGGTGAAGAAGCCCTGGCCCGCGCCCTGCGCCTCGCAGACGCAAGAGACCGAACAGAAGTCGCAGGCCACCATCCGCGATACACCTACCGCCACCAACACTGCCACCGACAAAGATTTCAGATTTTTCATTTTCATTTTCAATTTCAGATTGCGAACACACCGCGACTGCGGCGGTTCAGGTTAAAGGGGAATTTTGGGAGGGTCGGCATGTTGCCGACCCATTTGTTCAGGGACGGCGACACGCCGTCCCTCCCAGACTATCAAACAGGCGAGATTAACCGAGGAGTCCGCGTGGGGGCGGCAGGGGCGGGGCGGCGGAAAGGAAATCGGGAAATTGAACTCGGGCCGCGAGCAGTGTGAAGGCCGTCGGCGCGGCGAAGACGATGCGCGGCGCTTCGTTCACATACTCGAACTTCTTGAGCGGCGCGGGGAGGTCGGTCTTTTTCTCCGTGGCCTTGCCGGCTTTGACGGCGCAGCACAGACCGCACGGATGTTCGCCGTCGAAAGTCTTGCTCACCGCTTCGCCGAAGGAATCGGTGGTGAGGTTGGCCGCGAGCATTGTCGTCCACGCCACGGATTGCAGCACGGCCCAATGCCCGCCGGTGGCAGCGAGCAGCGCGACGATGAGCAGCAGATGGCCGAGGCGCTTGAACATTTATTTGTCGCAAGTTTGCGTTGCTGTCATTCAAAATTCTGCCTGATGACTTCGGCGACTTCCGGCGGTGCGGGAAGTTGGTAGCCGAAGAAATGCTTTGAACTCATCGCTGCAACTTCGCCGTCGAGCTTTGAAGCCGTTCCCACCCACGCGCCTTCAGGAAGTTTGCCGGTAGCCAACCGGACAAATTCGGCGTGCGGCAAACTCATATTCCAAGAAAAATGGACAAGCTCACCGCCTTTCACCATCACCAAGATGGCGTCGCCATCGCGCATCTGTAATTTTGGTTTCACGGATGATTATTTCCCGCAGCAGTTCTTGTATTTCTTGCCGCTGCCGCAGGGGCACGGGTCGTTGCGCCCGACTTTCGGGCCGGTGCGGACGGGCTTGGCCTTGGCTTCCGCCGCCACTTGCGCGGAGGCTTCGCTCACCACGTCGCTGGCGCGTTGCTTGGAGGTATCTTGCGCGGTGGGGAAGGCGCTCGCGCTCTGGTGCAGCATCTGTTGCGGCACGTTCTTCAGGAAGTTCTCGAACGCCATCATACTGGACGCGCTGCGGAAGATGTTGTGGCAGATCTCGGTCTTGATGCTGACCATCAGCTCATCGAAAATCTTGAACGCCTCGGCCTTGTATTCGATGAGCGGATCGCGCTGGCCGTGCGCGCGCAGGCCGATGCTGTAGCGGAGGCTGTCCATCTCGTAGAGATGTTCCTGCCAGAGCTTGTCAATCGCGCTCAGGATGGTGTAGCGCTCGACTTCCTTGAGGGCGTCGGTCTGCTCGAAGCTGACCTTGAGCTCGTAGGCTTTGCGGACGCTTTCGGAAATGAAGTTGCAGACGGAGAACTGCGCGGCGCTCAAGCCGTCGTAGAACGAGCCGGCCACGGGCGTTTCGGTGGCTGCGGCTGCGGCCTTGGCGATTTCCGCCTCGGCCACGCCGATGGGGAAATTCAAATTCACCCAGTCGGCGAGCGCGCGGGTTTTCCATTCGGCGTGTTCGGCGTCGGGCGAGGTGCATTGCTCCACCTTCTGCACGACGACTTCCTCCATGATGTCCATGAGGCGGTCGCGGACGTCTTCGGCGCGGATGATTTCGTTGCGGAAGCCGTAGATGACTTCGCGCTGCTTGTTCATCACGTCGTCGTATTCGAGCGTGCGTTTGCGGATCTGGAAGTTGTGCGCCTCGACACGTTTCTGCGCGGTCTGGATGGAGCGGTTGAGCAACCCGGCCTCAAGCTCCTGACCTTCTTCGAGGCCCATCTTCTCCATGTATTTGACAATCTTGTCCGAGCCGAACAAGCGCATCAGATCGTCTTCGAGCGAGATGAAAAAGTGCGATGAACCGGGATCGCCCTGGCGCGCGCAACGGCCGCGCAACTGCCGGTCAATGCGCCGGGACTCGTGGCGTTCCGTGCCGATGACGTGCAAGCCGCCGATGTCCGCCACGCCCGCGCCGAGTTTG